>JAAZNB010000058.1 GCA_012798515.1 Chloroflexota bacterium | reverse complement strand
GCATAGAAAATGCCATCCAGCTTCATCTTTACCAGTTCTTCGATGAAACGAAGGATGGTCGTTGTGATGGTTTCCAGGCCGGCTTGCACTTCTTCGGGGAAACAGCGCAGGTGCTCTACCAGGCGCCGGGTTCCGGCGAGGTTTTTCGCCTGTGCCAGTGGGCTAAAGATGGTTTGGATGATGGGGGTGTGGGGAGAGAATTCAGTTTGCAGCATCTGCAAACTGAGTAGCATGTTGTTCAGGCTGCCCTGGCGGGGGTGCTGGGGGGATAGCTTCAACCAGTCCTGGGGGGATTGGATAAGCGGCTCGAGGTACTGGTTGGTCCCCTCGGATGAACCCTGCCACTGGTCTTGAGCGCCCCAATCTCGGATACAGTACGAAGAGTTAGGAGATACCTTGATCAGATCAAAATCAAACTGCCTTTGAAAATCGGCAACAGCCTCTGCCAGCCCTCCGGGCGTCTGGTCATCCATGGGGAAATGACGCCAGAGGGCAACCGGGACACGATCGGGCCGTTGGTTGGAGATACAGGCTTCGATTCGTTGGCGATGACTGAGGGTGGTTTTTGACATACGCAATTCTTCCGCAAACACTATAGGGAAACGATGCGGTTAATGGCCTGATCCAATTCCTGGTTTTCTATCTGGCGCTGTTGAAAATAATCTTGCATGAACTGTGACCGGCGCAGCCGCAATGCCATGGACGCAACCTGCCGGATGTCGGAAAATTGGGTTTGGGTACGGCCATCGGCGGCCGTGTAGGCGCGGGCGGACTCGAAAAGGGTCATCTCTGCGCGCAGGGAGTCGATGCCCAGGGAACGGATCAATTGGATCCCCAGCATGGCCACATCCTGGGGAATAATCACGTCTTTTAATAACCGGCGTGCTTCCTGGAGCTCTTCCTGGGCCAACAGGGTCTGATCGGTATAGAAACCGGTAAACAGGCGGGGATTGTTACGATAGGCGGAGGCGCGCTCATAAGCCGAGAGCCGCTCATCAGGGCCGGTCAGGCCCTCTACGAGGACACGCAGCCCAAAGCGATCCATGATCTGCGGGCGGAGATTGCCTTCTTCGGGGTTCATCGTGCCAATGAGCGTAAAGCGGGCCCGGTACGTGGCCGAGACCGGGCCACGACGTACAGTGTAGGCGCCACTGGCGGCCGCATCCAGGATCGAATCGACGATTTCGTCCCCCAGTAAATTGACTTCATCGGCAAACAGGATATTCAGGTCGGCCTGGGCCAGGATGCCGCGTTTTAGTCTCAGGCGCTCGTGGAGCATGGCACGTTCATCCAACCCGCCAATCACGTCCTCCAGACGGGCGTTGAGAGGCAGCTCGATCAATTTGCCCCGGTCTGTCTTGGTCAGGGGAATGCCATGGCCATATTTCTGGGCACAGTCCGGACAGACTGCATCCAGGCCACCGGCTTCGATATCCTCGGGCAGGCAGCCGTAGGGGCAGGCGCTGCGCACGACCGGGGGGACCAGCTCTACCAGGCTGCGCGCGGCCGTGGTCTTACCGGTGCCGCGCGGGCCGATCAACAAAACGCCACCTACCTGGGGATTGATCAAAGCAATAAGCAGGGCCAGCTTCATCTCTGCCTGGCCGACAATAGCCAGGAACGGAAATGGGATCGTCTCGGCCAGGCCCATGTCTTCCATGGGCAGATCGGTCTGCGGGCTCTGTCCGGAGATGAACTGGACCAGCTCGTTTAAAGTGCGAAACCTGGACTGGGAGGGATCTGCCTCACCCCGGTCCAGGTCATCACGATTCTTGGCTGCAAAACGATCAGGTTCGCTCATTACTCACTGGCAATACAACACATGGCTCAGGAGATATCTCCATAGGTCCATAAACGATTGGCGAAGAAATTCCACATCATGACAACCAGGACGGCAATGGCCAGGGCCACGTTGTGACCGACAAAAACGGGACTCAGTGTTTGGACTGGCACGTAGCGGGCGGCCAATTTAATCAAGACCGGTTCCAGCACAGCAAACAAGGGGGTGCGAATCCCCAGGCCCACCAGGCTGACGGCGATAAATTGGCCCAGTTGGCGGCTGATGGGTTTGCTGCGGGAATCCGGATACGTCCACAGGCGGTTCCACACAAAATTACTGACCACCGCGGCGGTAAACGAAACCACGGTGGACCAGAGCGCCGGGACGCCAAAAGCCAGGGTAAATAGATTGAAGGTGCCAAAATCAACGACGGCGCCGATGATGCCAACCGCTGAGAAGCGCAGGAAGCGCGACAGCTCCTTGCGGTTGGTCAAGATTTTGCTAATTCCAGCTTTTGTTGGAAGTACGGTATCGTAAGCCGGATACCCTCCTCCAGGGATATTTTGGGTTCCCATTTTAAGATTTCCTTTGCGCGGGTAATATCGGGGCGCCTTCGTTGGGGATCATCACCCAGGCGTAAAGCCGGTTTATGCACGATACCGGCCGGGTTTCCAACCATCGTGTTGATGGTCTGGGCGAATTCGAGGATGCTCGTTTCACAGGGATTGCCAACATTGGTCGGCATGTGTTCATCGGACAACAATAATTGGTAGATACCTTCGATGAGGTCGTTTACGTAACAAAAGCTGCGTGTCTGGGAGCCATCACCGTAGATGGTCAGAGGCTCCTGGCGCAGGGCCTGTTGGATGAAGTTGGGTACCACACGGCCATCGTCCAGGCGCATGCGCGGACCAAATGTGTTGAAGATGCGCACAATGCGTGTATTCAAGCCGTGGTAGCGGTGGTAGGCCATGGTGAGCGCTTCGGCGAAGCGCTTGGCCTCGTCGTAGACTGACCGGCTCCCGATGGGATCGGCATGGCCCCAATAGGTTTCCTTTTGGGGATGTTCTTCCGGGTCGCCGTAGATTTCACTGGTCGATGCCAGCAGATAGCGTGCGCCGTGGGCGCGAGCCACTCCTAATGTGTTGTGGGTACCCAGGGCGCCGGCCTTCATGGTCTGGATGGGCAGGTTGGGATAGCCAAAAGGGGAGGCCGGGTTGGGGCTGGCCGGCGAAGCGAAATGCATCACCGCGTCCACTTGCCCGGGGACGAAGATAAAATTGGCCACATCATGACGAATAAATAGAAAATTCGGATCTCCTGCGAGGTGCGCGAGGTTATCCGGACTGCCGGTGATGAAATTATCCATGCCGATGACCTGGTGGCCTTCGGATAACAACCGGTCACATAAATGGGACCCGAGAAAGCCAGCTGCGCCTGTTATGAGAACTCTCATCTTTGCCTCTGTGGATAATATAATTCTATTTCCAATCGATTTTTCCGATAGATCCATCTCCGGTGATCTGCTTGCTTTCTCCGGTTTGAGGATCCAATATCCATAGATTACCTTGATAGATAAACGCCACCCAGACGCCGGTGTTATTCGCCTGGCCGTCCGGACTCCAGATGATATTTTGGGGCTCCAACCCCTGAGAACCCTCGGGTGGGAATACCGTACGGCGATTGGAACCATCCCGATCCATCAAGATCAAGTGGTAGCGGCTGGTCTCACTTTGATCGGGGAAGATCGCCTGCAGATAGGCAATGTAAGCCGGCTCGCCGGGAAGATAGGGTGAGGGGTTGGGGTAGGCAAACATCCCGCTCTGTGGTGCGATGGTGATAGCCTGGGCGGTATCGACATTGATGGCGGTCACATCGAAGAGCGGCGAAGTCTCCGGGCTGGCCAGGCCCGTCATGGGGGTGTGGGTGACGGTGTAGATCAAACTGGTGTCCTGTGTCCAGCCGATAGAAGGCACCCAGGCCCAGTCACTGCGTGTTTGCAAAGGCAGGACGTCGACTAAAGGCAAGAACTGCGCGGCTTCCATGTCGACCAGGCCAATACTATCCGGGCGGGAGTAGGCCAGCTGGCTGCCATCGGGCGACCAGAAAAACTGCGTTCCCCACCAGCCATAAAGACCACCAATGTTGGCCGGGATGATCTCAGAACTCCCCAGAATGCCGCCGTTGCCGCCGATCGAAATCGAATACAGATCGTTATTGGCTTGCCAGCCGGGGGCGCTGGCGCGGGGCTCGACGGTGGAGTAAACGATGGTCATGGCCGCACCGGGCATCCAGTCTGCAAAGTGAACCACGTTGCTGACCCGCAACGGCACGGGCTGGGGGGATTTTTCAGTGAGGCTGATCACCCACAGGGTGTTGATCTCTTCGGCGGGGTCCTTATCGGATTTGCGGCTGTAGAGCAGCCAATCGCCGCCTGGCGAGATCGAAAAAATTCGTCCGTCCAGGTCGCCGGTCGTCACCAGGGGGCGCCGGTCACCGGTGCTGCCCTCCATGATCCAGGCGTTTCCGTTGGAGATGTAGGCCAAATTGCCGGGGATGGCGATGGTCATAAAGGGAGTTTGAACCCCGACCATGACGATCTCGGGCATGGCCTCGGTCAAGACCACGGTCTTAAAAACGGTGTTGGAAACTTCGATACCGTCTTCCATCAAACGCCGGTAGGTGATCTGTTGGACGCCATTCTGGCCGGGTTGGATGAGCAAGGTTTCCCCTTCGGGCAGGGACTCGTTGCGTACGGTCTGGCGGGTAAACGGAATGGTGTCTTCCTTCACTTCGAACACTTCCTGAACACGGGTCACGCGAATGTTAGCTGGCGCGGTAATGGCCGTGAAAGCAGGGGGATCTACTTTATCCAGGTTGGTGATGTTGACCCCGGCCTGTTCTAAAGCCATGCTTACCGTGGAGCCCGGGGTGACCTCGGTAGACTTCTGAGAGCCGTCGGCGGTAATCGTAACAGAGATGAGCTGGGAAGTAGTCTGCGCCGGCTGGCAGGCTGTCAGGAAGAATGCCAACACGAGTATAAAAGACCATTGCATGATCTTGTGGGTGGGAGTAGCGGGCGCATGGTCGTGCATGGGATGGCTCTGCTTCCTGGAGAAATCGAGTATAATCAGTGGGCTGGCCGGCGGTTATTGTTGGGTGCCCGTTACAGTCACCAAACCTTCAGTGATAGTGACGGACTGGGCGCGAATACCGGTCGAGCCCGGGTTGAGCGAAGTGGAAAACGACTCGTCAAGCGCAGAGGAAATTGTATCCAACATCTGCGAAGTGACCGGCACCGGTCCCAGATCGGCAGAGACCAGCTCGGGTTCCAGGCCGCCCTCTGCATTGACACTGATCGTCGCGACCAGGCGAACGTTGGCCGATAGGATACCCTGTTCGAACTGACCGTAAATTTCTGCCTGCCCGTTGGTCAGGTTCACCTGTGGATCTGTCAGAGGAATATCCGGGTTGGATGCCAGCGCGCTGATGACGTACCCGGTCAATTGCTGCTCGGTAAAAATTACGGTAACCTGGTTGGTAGCCGGGTCGTAGATCATGGTGGGCTCCAAGGGTACGTCGGCGCTATAGGCATCTGCTGCGGGGGCTTCCACCGTCCTGGGGGGCGTTGGGCCACCGGCGCTCAAGTTGCACGCAATGGATGTTATTACGAATAAAGCGAGTACGGGTAAAACTTTCAAGGGGTTAAATTTCATTGCCCTAATACCTGCATTCCTTTTAAGATGGAGAATGGCTCTATTATAGCATGACTGAACCGAACGAAAGACAGGACACGTTTGATCTGGTGGCATGTTTGGAGGCGCTGCTGTTCGTGGCCGCCGCTCCGGTGAGTATTGCACAACTGGCGGAGTCACTGGATATCAAAGCCCAGGAAGTGGAAGCGGGCCTCAAGGCGCTATCCGAGCGTTTTCAACAGCAGCGTGGCTTGCGCATCCAGCAGCATGCCGGGCGGGTTCAGCTGACCACGGCGCCCGAATTTGCACCCCAGATAGAGAAATTCCTGGGGCTGGAAGCATCCGCCAGGCTAAGCCGGGCGGCCGTGGAAACCCTGGCCATCGTGGCTTATCGCCAGCCGATTACCCGCCCCGGTATCGATGCTATCCGGGGAGTGAACAGTGATGGCGTGATGAGGAGCCTGTTGAGTAAAGGCCTGCTGCAGGAAACGGGCCGGGCAGAAGGCCCCGGGCGTCCTATTCTATATGGGACGACGGCAGAATTCCTACAACACTTTGGCCTCACGTCCCTGGCTGAAATGCCGCCTTACGATGAAGTCGAGAGCGAAGCAGACCAGGCTCAAAACAGCCGTCTTTTGAAAGATTAACAGGTGTTCAAACCCAATGGAAGAACGATTACAGAAAATATTGGCAAGGGCAAATTACGGATCCCGGCGAGCATGTGAAACGTTGATCGAGGCCGGTAGAGTGCTGGTCAACGGACGTCTGGCTACCCTGGGAATGAAGGCCGATCCCGAACACGATAAGATCGTGGTGGACGGCCAGACCATCCCCAGGATCGAGAGCAAATTTGTGTACGTGGCTTTGCACAAACCACAGGGTGTGCTGTCTGACGTAGACCCCAATGATTCACGACCCAACGTGCGCAACCTGGTGGATCTCCCCGGGCATTTGTTTGCGGTGGGCCGTTTGGATTACGACAGCGAAGGGTTGATGTTGTTAACCAACGATGGCGAACTGGCCAATCGTTTAACCCACCCGCGCTACGGACACGAGAAAGAATATCGGGTATTGGTGATTGCCCAACCGGATGCCGAACAACTGGCCATCTGGCGGCGCGGTGTGGTCCTTGAAGATGGTTACAAGACTGCTCCGGCCCGGGTAAGCGTGGAACGGGTGGCCGGAAAGGGCGCCTGGCTGCGGGTGATCCTGCGTGAGGGCCGGAAAAGGCAAATCCGGGAAGTGGGTTCCCGGATTGGATTGCCTGTTTCACGAATTATTCGCGTACGGATTGGAACTGTGGAGTTGGGTGACCTGAAGCCGCGTGAATGGCGGCTGCTCACCTCGGCAGAGGTCAACCAGCTCAAGCGCTTGAGCCAGGGTGCGGCATTGCCCAAAAAAACCAACCCCACACGCCGCGCTGCCCGGCCGCTGAAAAAGCGCGTGAGCTAACTTTCGGGCAGCGCTTTTTGCAAGATACGAATATTTTGTTCGTTGGCCGGTTCCTCTTTGGCTTTGCGACGGATGAGGTCTTTTAACTTATCGAGCGTCACGGTGGGGGAGGAAGCTTCCGGTGCTTTGACGTTTACTTTGGGACTGGTAAACACCAGGGCGGCCCGGACGGGAAGATCGATTTGTTCGGGCAATATTTTCTGGATGTATTTTTGTACATCGGCGACATTACTGTTGACGTCTACGTCCGGCCGTCCCAGGCCCTCCTGGGCGAAGATCCGCATAAAGACGTTGGTGCCTTTCTGTACCCAGCGAGACTTGTCCTCGTTATAAGTGATAGTGCCGGATTGGTAGTAAGGAAGCAACACCCAAACCCCGGCCGGCCCCACCAGTAGATGCGAGGTGACCGTGCGGTAATGATAAAGACTGTACTTATCGTCCAGGCCTTTCAACGCCTGATTGATCTGTTCGTCGGGACGGGGCGATCTACTCCAGCGGGAACTGTAGTACATACCTATTTGAGAGGTAACAATCCCTACCAACAAGGCAATTAATGATAAGTTCATATTCTGTTCAGAAAATGACAGATACAGACCGATGGCCAGGACAATGAGACTGAAGATGATTGTCACCTGGCCGATTTTTTTATTCCGTTGGATCAATTGTGGATTGGTAATTGTTTTCATGCTGCAGACCTGATGTGAAGTTATGATTCCTGAGTCCCAAGTTGTTCGAACTGGGCGATACGATCCTGGACGGCAGAGCGCATTGCCGTTAATAAATCGGCCTGGACGGCCTGGTGGGCTACGGCGAGGGCGTTGGTCAGGGCAAAGGCGTCTGAGCGGCCATGCCCGACGAAGACGAGCCCGTCGATGCCCAGCAAGGGAGCGGCCCCGACTTCACCGGGATCCATCATTTTTCGGATCGAGGCAAAAGCTGGCCTGGCCAGCAACGCTCCGGCTTTGGTCGCAAGGGAGGCCATCAATTCCTGGCGTAAGCGGTCGGTGATCAAGCGGGCCACCGATTCACTGGTCTTGAGCAAGATATTGCCTGTGAACCCGTCGGTCACGACCACGTCAGCTTCTCCGCCGAATAACTCTTTCCCTTCTACGTTGCCGATGAAATTTAACCCACTGGCGGCTAAAAGCGGATAGGTGTCTTTGATCAGCTGGCTACCCTTACCGGCTTCTTCGCCATTGGAAAGCAGGCCGAGGCGCGGATTGGGGCGTTGGAGGACTTTTTCGGCGTACACGCTCCCCATGATGGCAAACTGGAGTAAGAATTCGGGCCGGCAATCGGCGTTCGCCCCGATATCAAGAACGACACAGTGGCCAGTGCGTACCGGGAAGAGTGCAGTGAGCGCCGGCCGGAGGATGCCTTTCATGCGCCCCAGTTTACGCAGGCCGATGAACATGGCGCCGCCCGTGTTGCCCGCAGTAACGAAAGCCTGGGCTTCACCACTTTTGACCAGGTCGAGCCCCACGGCCATGGAATTGAGCGGTTTCTTACGGGCGCTTTCCACCGCCTTTTCTCCCATTTCCAACACATCGGGGGCGTGTACAATGCGGACCGGCTGATTGTCCCGGTTGATCTGTTGCAGTTTGGCTTCAATAAGTTCCTGGTTGCCAACCAGAATAATTTCTTCGTGATACTGAGCGGCAGCATTGACGGCTGCCTGGATTTCCGGGTCTGGATAATTGTCACTACCCATCGCGTCAAGGACGATCGCCATTCTTGCTCCTTTATGAGTGATATCGACATGGTGGAAACTCGGAGTCCGTTCTCCGTGCCGTATTATACCCCGGTTTGTCTTGACAACCGGCCAGAGCCGATTATAATATCGGTGCTCAAGCGCTGGTGCTGGAATTGGCAGACAGGCATGGTTGAGGGCCATGTGCCGAAAGGCGTGGGGGTTCAAGTCCCCCCCAGCGCACTGGGATGCCGCCGTGAACTCTACGGCGGTTTTTGATTGCCTCTCTGCTCAACTATTTGGAAGTAACGCAATAAAAAACCGGTTATGGGTCAGTATTTGTCCATAACCGGTTTTTTGTTCAGGCTAAATTCTGCGCTGGATAATGTAATTGGCCAGGTCTTCCAGAGCCAGGCGCTCGCTGGAAACAGCCAGTTGGCGCATGCGCTCGAGGCCGCGTTGGACAAACTGTTTGGCGTCGGAGTAGGCCTTCTCGATGGCATTGCTCTGGCGGATACATTCGATCAGGCGTTGAAGCGTTTCTTCGTCCTGGGGACAATTGCCCTCCAGGATGGCATGCACATCTGGGTGACTGGGGTTTTCTTCGAAATAGTACAGGGTTGGCAGGGTGATCAGGCCCTGGCGTAAATCACTACCGACCGGTTTGCCAACCGTGACCTGTTCACCGGTGAAATCCAGAATGTCGTCGATAATTTGAAAAGCCGTGCCGATCTCCAATCCGTACTGTTTCATATTCTCGATGACGGTATCGTCGGTCTGGCTGATCAAGGCAGCGGCCCAGGCGGAGGTTTCGAACAAGGAGGCGGTTTTGGCATAGATGCGTTGGAAGTAATCGTCGCGGTTGGCCAGGCAATGACTTCCGAGCAGTTGGTTGATCTCGCCATTGACGATGGTAGTCAGGGTACGAGAGAAGATCTTCATTACAGGGATGGATTCGGTTTCTGCGGCCAGCTTGGCTGCCCGGGCAAACAAGAAGTCCCCGGTCAATACGGTGGCTCCCGGCGACCAGCGTGAATTCAAAGTCGGCATGCCGCGGCGAAGAAGAGAACCATCGATCAGGTCATCGTGGACGAGGGTAGCCGTGTGAAGGAGCTCGATAGCTGCCGCGAGCGTCAACAAGCGATCTTTGGGGGCATTCAGCATATTCCCGATCAACATCGTGATCGTAGGTCGAATTCTTTTACCACCAGCAGAAATTAAAACACGTAGTGCAGATTGTAGATCCTTGTGATGGTTGTCTGCCTGGGACAGCATTAAGGATTCTACAGAACGAATATCATCCTCGACAAGGGCTGTGAAAGAAAGATTGGTGGTTGTCAAACGATTGCTCTCCATCTAAAAAGCCGTTCTGCATTGGCGACGGTGTTTTGGGATACTATCTCTAACGGTAGAACGAGTAAATCCGCAATTTTCTGGGCGATAAGGGGGATATAAGCGGGTTCGTTTCTCTGCCCGCGAAAAGGATGCGGAGGTAAATAAGGCGCGTCCGTTTCAGTAAGGATGGCAGTGATGGGTAGAGCCGCGGTGACCTGTTGCTTCAAGGAGGCATTTTTATAGGTAACAGGTCCACTGATACCGATGAAAAAGTTCCGTTGCGTAATTTCTATTGCAGTCGAAAGATCGCCCTCGTAAGAGTGAAATACACCAGGCCGGTCCGCCAGGGGGTGATGGGTGTGGACGAGGTGGTCATGCCAGGTTTGCATGATTGGCCAGATCTCCGCCAGTGACTGCCTGGTGTGGATTATGACGGGTAAATCCAGCTTTTCCGCCAGATCCAGCTGGGCAGCCAACACCTGCATTTGAACCGGCGCCGGCGCGTATTGGCGATAAAAGTCCAGGCCGATCTCGCCGATGGCGACCACCTGGGTGGAACGGGCAAGTTCTTCGAGCCCGGCCAGGGTTGAAGCAGTCCAGGTAAGCGCATCGTTGGGATGCACGCCAACAGCGGCATAGACATTGGCATGCTGCTCGCTGAGTTGGACTGCTTCAACACTGGTTTCAAGGGTCGTGCCCGGCACCAGCATCTGGTTAACCCTATTCTCTTGGGCGCGCTGAAACACAAGGTTCAGGTCCTCTGTGAAAGAGTTAACGTTCAAATGACAGTGCGTATCGACAAATTCCACGTTTAAGCCAGGCCGACAATGTGCAAGCCGTCCTGTAAAATCTCTTGAACGGCATCTTGGTGTGTGGTTTCGGTATAGACTCGGATGATCGGTTCGGTACCGGAGAAACGGATGAGCATCCAGCCGCCATCTTCCAGACCGAACTTGAAACCATCGGTGGTGTCCAGGCCGGTAACCTTCAGGCCGCCGATCTTTTCCGGGTGAGCGTCAAGGATCATTTGCTCGCGTTTTTTACGATCACCGCTGAAAGCGCTGTCGATGCGGTCATAATAGTGCGCTCCGACCAGGTCGAACAAGATGGTGAGTAACTCTGAAGGTTTGCGCTGCAGGCGGACCATCAGATCCAGGATGAACAGACCGGCCAGGATGCCGTCGCGCTCGGGAACGTTGCCGCGGAAAGCGTACCCGCCGGATTCTTCACCACCGATCATGGCGTCAGTCTCCAGCATCTTGGGGGCAACGTATTTAAAGCCCACGCCCGTTTGATACACGGGGACAGCATAAATCTTGCCCAATTTTTCCAGCATGCTGGTGGTGGAGAGGGTCTTGACGATTGCGCCGCGTTCCTGGCGCACTTCCAGGAAGTAATAGGCCAGGAGGGCGTAGACCTCCAGCTGATTGATGAAGCGCCCATTTTCGTCGCCTATGCCAACCCGGTCGGCGTCACCGTCGGTTACGATTAAGACATCCGCACCCTGGCGGAGGGTCTCGGACAGGCCGACGTTGATGTTGGGTGGGATAGGCTCAGGCCGGGACATCTCCGGGAAGATCGGGTTACGCACGTTATGGATCTCAACGATCTCGGTCTTACCGCCCTGAAGAATGCGTGGAAACCAACCTGCGCCATTGCCCCACATGGCGTCCACGAGTACTTTCAACCCGGCGTCTTTGATGGGCTGCAGGTCGATCAGGTCGTTGAGATGCTCAATGTAAGCGGGCGCGGGATCGAAGCGCACGATACGGCCTTCTTTTTCCGCATCGGCGGCGTTCATGCGTTTGACTTCGTTGGCCGTGTCCGGGATCAGGCTCTCGATTTGTTTCAGGCCATCCGGGTCGATGGCTCCACCGAACTCGTTACGGACTTTGAAACCATTGTCGCCGGGGGGATTGTGTGATGCAGTGATGTTGATGGCCCCGGATGCCTTCTTGTTGACTACCGAAAATGCAATAACAGGCGTGGGAGTCGCCCCGTCAGTCAGATAGACGCGCATCCCATTCCCGGCTAAAACTTCTGCGGCTGCCAAGGCAAAATTTTCGGAATGAAAACGTTTGTCGTGCCCAATCACGAACCAGTCGTTGGCTTTTCCTTGTTGGATCATGTAACTGGCATACCCCTGGGCACAACGGCGGACATTGTCGAAAGTATAATCTTCGGCGATCATCCCCCGCCATCCATCCGTACCGAAATGTATCTTGTCTGACATTGACACCTCCGCCTGTGAGATTTTGAACGATCCAAGTTATTATATCAGCGGATTGAATGTGGGGAAAGTTTTTGTACACAACGTGCTATAATCTAATTCGTTGTTTTAAATGTAGGAGAACAGCGATTGTTCTATGGACGAGATTTATTTCGATTACGCAGCCACGACACCCGTGGATGCGCGCGTGCTCCAGGCTATGTTGCCGTACTTTACTCAGCATTTCGGGAACCCATCTTCGATCCATGCTTTGGGTCAATCGGCTGAAGCAGCTGTCGAAGGGGCGCGCCGGGACGTGGCTGAGGTCCTCCACGCTCGATCCGAAGAAATCATCTTTACCGGTTGTGGCACAGAGAGCGACAACCTGGCTCTACGCGGCCTGGCGCTCTCACAACGTGCGCAACGTGGGGCTAATCATCTATTGGTGTCTCCAGTCGAACACCCGGCTGTCTTACAGACTGCCCGGCAGCTGCGCGACCAGTATGGATTCGAGCTGGAATATCTCCCGGTGGATGCTTACGGACAAGTGGAAGCAGCGGCGGTCGCAGCGTGTATCCGCAATGACACCGCCCTGGTGTCGGTGATCTATGCCAACAACGAGATTGGCACCATCAACCCGGTGGCTGCTATTGGAGCGGTGTGCCGGGAAAAAGGTGTGCCTTTCCACAGCGATGCGGTGCAGGCGGCGGCCCACCTGGCAATCGACGTGCAGGCCGATGGGGTGGATGCGCTGGCCCTGGGGGCCCACAAATTCTATGGGCCTAAAGGGGTGGGGGTTTTATTCTTGCGCCGGGATGTAGCGTTGTTGCCGGCCTTGACCGGCGGCAAGCAAGAGGAAGGCAGACGGGCAGGGACACACAACGTGCCCTACATCGTGGGATTGGCTGCGGCCTTAAAACTGGCTGCGGAAGAGCGAGAACAGCGCTCGAGGAAACTGATTCCTTTACGGGATCGCCTGATTGCGGGGGTGCTAAGCACAGTTCCCCGGTCGCGTTTGACCGGTCACCCTGAGCAGCGTTTACCCAACCATGCCAGCTTTGTATTAGAAGGCGTGGACGGGAATGCCCTGCTGGCGATGCTAGACATGGCCGGGTACGCCTGTTCCTCCGGCTCGGCCTGCAAGGTCGGTGCACCGCAGCCTTCTGAAGTCCTGTTGGCTACCGGGCTTTCACCTGCCTGGGCTTTGGGATCTCTGCGGATTACACTGGGGAAGGACAGCACAGGGGACCAGATCGGTCGATTTCTGGGCGACCTGCCAGAACTGGTGGCGCGGGCGCGCCAGCTGTCTTGACCCAGGATGAATAATGGTATTGTACGATGAATGAGCAAAAGACGGTGGTTGTCGCCATGAGTGGCGGCGTGGATAGTTCCGTAGCGGCGGCATTGATGGTCGAACAGGGCTACCGGGTCGTTGGTATGATGTTACGCCTGTGGAGCGAACCCGGCCAGGCCTACGCCAATCGCTGTTGTACGCCAGACGCCATGGCACAGGCGCGACGCGTGGCGAGTATGTTAGGCATCCCGTTCTATGCCGTGGATGGCCGCGAGAAATTCCGCCAACAGGTGGTACAGTCGTTTCTGGACGGCTACGTGGCCGGCGTAACTCCTAATCCCTGCCTGGTGTGTAACCGGCACATTCGCTGGGGCTTGCTGTTGAAACATGCCCAGGCCCTGGGCGCGGACTACATGGCGACCGGGCATTACGCCCAGGTACGCCGGGGCGAGGATGGCCGGTTCGAATTGTGGCAGGGGATAGACGAACACAAGGACCAATCGTACGTATTGAGTGGTTTGAACCAGGAGCAACTGGCGCACACCCTCCTGCCGCTGGGGGAGATGGAGAAGCCCATGGTACGGCAGCAGGCGCACCAGTTTCAACTGCCGGTCGCTGAACGCCCTGACAGCCAGGACCTGTGTTTTTTGGGTAATGCAGATTATCGCCAATTCCTGGTGCGTCATGCGCCAGAAGCAACTAACCCGGGACAAATTGTCACCCGGGATGGAGCGGTGCTTGGACAGCACGAAGGGCTGGCTTTTTACACCATCGGCCAGCGCAAAGGGCTAGGAATTGCCTCAGAGCAGCCATTATACGTGCTGGAAAAGGATTTGCGCTCCAACAGGCTGGTGGTGGGCGAAGCCGGTGACCTGGGCCGGCGGGACATGCGCGTGGCGCAGATGAATTGGATTGCCGGTGAGGCGCCGCAGCCGTCGTTTCGGGCCCAGGTGAAGATCCGTTATAAGGCTCTTCTAGCCTGGGCCGAGGTCAATGTGGCTCCGGATGGCGCGATCCGGGTGCTGTTCGACCAGCCGGTGCGAGATATCACTCCCGGGCAGCTGGCCGTTTTCTACCAGGACAGGCGGGTGTTGGGGGGCGGGTTAATCCAGGCCGTGGCCGCTTGAACGGCAGAACCGGGGGCGGGGCATGCGCGGCGATGTTGGTTTGAGGTTATCTTCAGGGAGGAAGTTGGCTTGATGCCTTTACCGGCTTTTCTTTTCGGTCTGCTGGCTGCGGCTTTGTATGGCTCGATCTTCCACCTCTGGCGAGGCGGAAGCCTGGGAAAGTACCTTTTCTACGTATCGTTCAGCTGTGTGGGGTTCTGGGTCGGACAGTACCTGGCCGAGCAGTGGGGATGGAAAATCTTCGAGATTGGCCGGCTGCATTTTGGCATTGCCAGCCTGGGAAGCCTGGTTTTCCTGGGGATCGGTTACTGGCTCGGACTGGTGCGGATCGAAGGGAGTGAGAAATAAAAACTGGGTATGGTGGCCTCGCTCCATACCCAGTCGGTTATTGTAGGCTTGACTACGCTAAAGTAACGTTGGCAGCCTGTAACCCTTTGGGACCTTTCTCGATCGTGAATTCAACTTGCTGGCCTTCCTCCAGGTTGCGGAAACCATCGGCCTGAATGGCGGTGTAATGTACGAAAACATCAGGTCCTCCCGCGCGGGAGATAAAGCCGTAGCCTTTGCTGGTGTTGAACCACTTGACGGTGCCGGTGACACGTTCGTTCATTCTAGAACTCCTCTTGCAATTTGAAAAAAGGAAAGTAACGACATGGCATCGTGATCCCTGTAGTCGCAGGTGCCTATTTTAAAGCAAACCGCCGGCCAGCAACGAGGCCTGCTGAACCGGTCTCCTTCGATCTTTGTCCAAGTACACACGCGCCATACTACTAAATCATATTTTAATCATTTTTAATAATCTGTCAACATGTTTTTAATCATATTATGATTATTTTTACATGACCGGGGTGATTGAGGACAGAAAGGGTATAATTTTAGTAACCACTCAGCCGTTAGCGCAAAGCAGCCCATTCCCCCCAAAAATCGGAGAAGCTTTTTTCTCGGGCTGAGTAGTTACTAATTTTAGAAACTAAATCCGGAAAGGATGGCAATTCTTACATTATGCCGTGGAGAAAAATATCTGGATACCGTCCATTCCGCCGGCCGCGGGTCCGCCACTCGGTGCATCCTATGTTGCTGGAGGCTCACGCCAGTTTTAACCAGGGTGACTACCCGCTGGCAGCCGATCTGTTTGGACGCCTGGCCGAAGTGGCCGAAGCCCGGTCCTTGCCCAATGCGGCTATGTTGATGCTTCAGGCCGGGCGGGCAAATCTGTTGGCCGGGAAGCGGGCGCCTGGAATAGAGTGGCTGTACAAGAGCGTGGAGGCGTTTGATAAAACCCGGGGCGAGGCTGAGGCCATACGCATCGGCCAGCGTATTGTGGCGGGATTGCGGGCAGACAACTTGCTGGCCGAAGCTGGAGAAGTAGAGTCCTGGCTGGCGCGTAGCTATGAGAGCCGGAGCGGGACGTCTGCCCTGACCGGGACGCCGGCCCGTGGAAAGCCATCTATTCAGCTGCCTACAGAATGCCCATCGTGCGGCGGGCGCATCCATCCGCAAGAGGTGGAATGGGTGGACGAGATCACCGTGGTATGCGGTTACTGTGGTAACCTGATCCGAGGGGAACTGAGTTGAGCCATTCCAATGGCTTCCGGTTTACCCCGGATACGATCTCACGGAAGCTCGCACACCAGGTTTTTCGGCCCTACCAGGGTGCGGATAAAGACCGCTTACGCAGAGCGGCCGTGTTGGTGCCGCTGCTGCAAATCGAACAAGATTGGCACCTGCTTTACATTCGCCGAACAGAAACGGTCCAGAATCACAGGGGACAGGTGGCTTTTCCTGGAGGTGCGGCGGAAGCGGAGGACAGCTCGGTGGAGGCCACCGCGTTGCGAGAAACGCACGAGGAAATCGGCCTGCCTTCCGGGTGTGTCCGCGTGTTCGGACACCTGAACGAATTCAAAACCAATTCGAATTATTTACTCACCCCGGTAGTGGGTTGTATTCCCTGGCCATATCCATTTGTGCTCTCGAAGGACGAGGTGAGCCACCTGTTTACCATTCCGCTTGCCTGGCTGGCCGATCCCAGCCACAGGGAAGAACGACCCTTTATGACGGGAGCGGGGACGCAAGAAAAGGTAATTTTTTACCAGGTGTATAATAGTGAACTGCTGTGGGGTATCACGGGATATATTACCGTTCTGCTACTCAAGATCTTGGGGATGGAATGATGGCCGGTATTTAAGGTTGGCCGTGAAAATGAAACAGCCACCAACCGACATCGTAAAAAAAACAGCGGCAGCCTGGCTGCCGCTGTTGGTGTATCACCGTGGAGAGAATTACTCTTCGGCTTCTTCCTTCTTGCCGCGTTCGATAATTTCCGGTTCGGAAGCGCTGGGGGTTTCCTCGCCCTCTTCAGTTTCGGCGATTTCGCCGCTGGTTACGATGGCGATCATCTCTTCGGGGTCGGACAGAATTGCGACTTTGTCAGAGACCTGTAGATCGCGCACGTAGATGCCATCGCCCAGGCTGGACAGGCCGCTCACGTCGACGGTGATGCGCTCGGGCAGATCGTTGGGGAGCGCTTCGACTTCGACTTGACTGAGACCATGCACGAAGATACCGTTGAATTCTTTGATAGCCGGAGCCGTGCCGGTGAGCTCGACGAGCACAGCCGCGCGAATCTTTTCGGTCAGCGAGACGGCCTGAAAGTCAACGTGCAGGAGAGTACCCTGGATGTAATTGCGCTGTTTCTCGCGCACCAGGGCGGCGTGTTCTGTGCCCTCCAGTTCAATAGTCACCAGGCTGGAGGCGGTCAGGCCGTGCAACGCTTTGGTGGCATCGTGCAAATCGAGGAGGATGGGCGTGGCATCCAGATGATGGCCATAGATCACGGCCGGGAGATGGCCGGCGCGGCGGAGCGCCCCGACTTTTTTTCCGGTCACTGTGCGCCGGGTTGCGTGGATAACGACTTTTTCCATTTGAAATCCTTCGAGCGCCTCTCACCCGTATGGGTTACCTTCGCTCTATTGTGGTATGACGGTTGGCACCGTTGGTAAAAAATTGATTTCTTACTCCACGGTGGGTGAGGAGAAAATTGACCCTCTTTCACCCTTCGTTAAGCAGGTACGATTTTATTCTTCCAACCCTGTTTCGTCAAGGGGCTTGACGAGGCTGGTGAATCGGGTCAGTTCAGGCCGCGAGCATAGATCAGGAATAACCCGCCGATGTAAACGAGGATCAACAGCACAGCATCGATCTCGATGAAGAAAAATCGTTTCTCGATCTTGGCCTGATTCCCAATCACGCCCATCATGGTCATGATGAGGCCGAGCAGGCACACCAGCAAGAAGCCGGGGGAGATCACGGACAGGAAGCGTCCGTCGGTCATGAATAGATCTGCCAGCCCGGCGGTGAAAATGTTAAACATGTTGCTGCCGAACAGGTTGCCCAGGGCCAGATCATAGACTCCCAACCGGACGGCGGCTATGGTGGTCACCAGCTCGGGTAAAGAGGTCACAATGCCGACCAGGGCGGTGCCCACGAACCCGGTTCCCAGCCCGGTGATCTCAGCGATTTCACTGCTGCTGGAAACCAGGTAAGGCATGACGATGACCAGCAGGAGTGACGCAGCGGCAAAGCCGATTAGGGCATGGCTGAGTGGGGGCATATCCGCGTCGATCTCTGGTGGAGCAGACTCGGCGCCGGAGGCCGAGAGTGAATCTGTGCGCAGGAGATGGATCCCCACCAGGTACATGGCGAGGATGACCAGACTATCCAGGCCGACCCACCCGATCTGGACGTCGATGTCGGCCACGATGAAGAAAGCCGTGGCTGCGATCAACATGGCCGCAATACTACCGGACAGGGTGTGGCGGCGGATGACCTGGCGCAGGATCCGCTCACGGCGGTTGAGCAGGTCAATCACGCCGAGGAGGAACATGTTGAACATGTTGCTGCCAAAAATGTTCCCGGCTGCCAGGTCAGGAATGCCCGCCTGGATCGAGTTGACGGTGGTCAGCACCTCGGGTAAAGACGTGGCGCCGGCCATGAGGATCACGCCAATGAACATACCCCCCAGACCGGTACGCACAGAAATTATGTCTCCATATTCTGCCAGTTTCGTAGCGGCAAATACGATGATGAGCGAACTGATGAGAAATTGTATCCAGACCATGAGTTTTTCTTTGTAGATTGTAATTACTGGCGGGGAAGACCACGCACTGTGTGAAGCGGCCAGCAGGCCAGCACCCCCGTATTGGGTTGGTCCAGGTCGCCACAAATATGATCGACGGCCTGGATGCACTGGTCGACTTTGGTTTCGTTTTCGACGATCGTGAAGAGAGTCAGGTTGCCTTTTTCGTTGCCAAACAGCATGGGATCAATGTTATAGCGCATGGGGATCCGTTTCTGTTGGATACGTCTGCGCTGGATGCCGCTGCTCTCGATAATGGTTACCCCGCGGACACCTGCGTTTTCCCAGGCATCCAGGATTGGGTCCAGTTTCTTCGGGTCGTCAAGCACAAACATAATCATATACATCGGTACATCCTTTTCTGAAAAGATTGGCCGGAAGATGGGCATGTGATGCTCGCTTAGCGAGCAAAATCAGCTTCATGGGGTTTATTTGACATGAACGTCTCTATTTTACAGTAAAATTAATCCTGTCTCCGCTGACGGGCTCTGGCAAGGTATGTTGGGCGGTATGGGGATACATCACACCAGGTACATCCGGTGCCTGGCAGGACAAACTTGATTGCGAGGTCCATCTATGAAAAACGTTCTGGTGACAGGCGGGGCCGGGTTTATCGGCTCGAACTTTGTACGATATTTATTGAATACAGATCCCAAGATACAGGTCGTCAATCTCGATGTGCTCAGCTATGCGGGCAGCCTGGAGAATCTACGCAATCTTTCTGATCCAGAGCGCCATATTTTTGTCCAGGGGGACATTTGTGACCGGCCATTTGTCGAGGCGTTATTCCGCCAGTATTCTATCGACACGGTAGTTCATTTTGCAGCCGAGACGCACGTGGACCGGTCGATCCTGGGCCCGGCCCAGTTCATACAGACCAATGTCGTGGGCACGTATACGCTGCTGGACGTGGCCCGAACCCTGTGGCTGAACGAAAAGTTGTTGGGAGATCAGCCGGTCCATTTCCACCACGTGTCTACGGACGAAGTATTCGGGACACTCAGGCCGGAGGATCCGCCTTTCTCTGAAGTGACGCCCTACCAACCCAACTCGCCTTATTCGGCTTCCAAAGCTTCCTCGGACCACCTGGTGCGGGCGTATTATCATACGTATGGACTGCCGGTCACCATTACCAATTGTTCGAATAATTACGGGCCTTACCAGTTCCCCGAGAAACTGGTGCCGTTGATGATCTTGAACGCCATCGAAGGGAAATCTTTACCTATCTACGGGGATGGACAGCAGATTCGTGATTGGTTGTTCGTAGAAGACCACTGCGAAGCCATCTGGAGGGTGGTGACGAAGGGAAAATTGGGCGAAACATACAATGTGGGCGGCAACAACCAACCGCCTAACCTGGAAATCGTCCACCAGATTTGCACCATCCTGGATGAACTAAAACCAGATTCGCCTTACCGGCCGCATAACCAGCTGTTGAAATACGTGACCGACCGCCCCGGGCACGACCGGCGCTATGCCATGAATATCGACAAAATCCAGGCAGAATTGGGTTGGTCACCTAAAGAGACACTGGCGACCGGTTTATTGAAAACCGTAGGCTGGTACGTGGAAAACAAAGAATGGGTGGAAGCCATTCACAAACAGTCCGATTACCAGACCTGGATCGATAAGAATTACGCAACCAGGGACAAGGGGCGCGGTTAAACAGACGGTTCCCGGCTTACGCTCAAGTTTGAATTATATCGGATAGATTTCTTTGGCTACCCGGTACGTCTGGGCGTGTGCCCTGGCAGTGTGCTCGATAGGCTGCGCGTAGCCACCACCCATGACGATGGCGACCGGTATCTGGTTACTCCGACAGGCGTTCAACACCAGGTAGTCACGCTGTGCCAGGCCCTGCATGCTAAGCTGGAGGCGCCCGAGGCGATCTTCGGCCAACGGGTCGACCCCGGCCAGATAGAATATGATTTCGGGCCGGAAAGCCAGGACGCGGGGCAGGGCGTTTTCCAGGGCAGCCAGGTATTCTTGATCTTGAGTGCCATCTGGCAGGTCGATATCCAGGGTAGAAGGCACCCGGTGAAAGGGATAATTCTTGGCCCCGTGCATGCTGAAGGTGAAAACGTGGGGATTCTTGCCCAGCAGCGCGGCATTGCCGTCTCCCTGGTGAACATCCAGATCAATGATGGCGATCTTCCGGACGATCTGATTTTGTAACCAATATAGGCTGACAATGGCCAGGTCATTGAAAACACAAAAGCCCCGGCCCTGGTCGGCCATGGCGTGATGCGTGCCACCACCCAGGTTACCGGCAATGCCTTGCCTCAAAGCGTCTTGGGCAGCTTGCAATGAGCCGCCGACACTGGAAAGTGAACGCCGGACCAGCTCAGGGCTCCAGGGAATACCGATCTGGCGCATACTACGGTCATCGATCGAACCGTCCAGAATGCTATTGAAATAGGCCTGGGTATGGGCCAGAGTGACGATTTCCGGGGCAATGTGAGTCGCAGGGATCAACTCCCGTTCTTGCAGGATATTCTGCTGTAGCAGCTCCTGACGCAGCAGTGCATATTTCGCCGCCGGGAAGCGATGGCCTGCCGGGAGTGGAAAAGTGATGTGGTCTGAGTAGTATACGTTCAAGGTAAACCTGCCGGGATGATTATATTGCGATCCATCCTTTCTGGATACCCTGGCGCACGGCTTCAGCGCGATTATTGACCCCCAGCTTGGAAAAGATGGATGAAATATGGTATTTAACCGTGTTATCGCTGATTGATAACTGGAAAGCGATTTGCCGGTTGGTCTGGCCCTGCGCCAGGTGTTGCAAGATTTCCATCTCACGGGCCGTCAGGGGATCGTCTATTCCGGCTGCTTCCTCCGGTCCGGGGGCGGCTCTATTGTGAATAAGCCCGGCGGGGCTGACCCATAGGTTGGCATGCACGGCGTGTACGGCGGCGTGGATCTCTGCGGTGGAGGATTCCAGGGGTACAAATCCCAGGCCACGCCTGAGGCCCAGATTTAAATTGATCCAGCGGGCGACATTTTGGTCCAGGACCAACAGGGCAACACTGGCGTCCAATTGTTGGAGCAGATTGGACGCCGGGGCATGATGGGGACCGGTGTGGGCGTAAATCAGGACGTCCACGGGACCGGAAAAATTCAGGGCTTCGTTCAGGAAAGGGTATTCGTAGACAACGATAAAAGCCGGGTCCCCGGCAATGATCGAGCGGAGACCCAGCTGGATTGCCGGGCTACTACACACGAGCCCGAGCTTAATTTCGTTTGTGTTCAACCTGCTCCCCGATGATGACATCGAGTGAAGCGACCTGCCCGCCACGCAAGACCTGGACGGGTGTGCTTTGCCCGATCTTCAGCTGAGATAACTGGGCCTGAAGCTCGTCGGCAGTGTCCACTGCCTGGCCGGCAATACCTACCAGGATGTCGCTGACGAACAGCCCACCCTGTCCGGCCGGGCTATCCTCTTCCACACTGACCAATAGCAACCCTGTTGCTTGTGCCCGCCCCAGGGTGTTGCGCTGATCTTCGTTCAGGCGGACCACCTGGCTGCGTATGCCCAGGTAACCACGCCGGATGCGCCCATAGGATGAAAGGCTATCGGCAGCCGTTTTCAACAGGGGGGCCGGAATGGTGATCAGACCGTCGGCGGTGAGACTGGAAGTGTTCAGGCCCAGGAGCTGTCCGTCAGCATCGACCAGGGGGCCTCCCGAGAACCCGGGATAAGGGAACGTATCGGTGCGTAAATATTGCTCCAGGACGCCGCGGTGCCCGATTCGTACAGGGCCGCCAATGGCATTGACGATACCCAGGCTGGCCTGAATGCCATTGGGATCCGGACGCCCCAGGGCGACCACGAGCTGACCAACGCCGGCTGTTTGTACAGCCAGCGAGGCCGTAAAGGGGAGATTCTCAGAGACTTTAAGCAAGGCGATATCGCGCAGGGGATCCCGGCCGGCGACCGAAGCGGAGATCACCTGACCGCTGGCCAGCTGGACGTTAATATCTTCTTCGCGCTCGATGATGTGGTCGGCGGTAAAAATCAAGTTGGGGCTATAGACGATCCCGCTGCCGGGCAGGCGTTTGCGGGCATCGACCAGCACGGTGAACTGAGCGGCCGTTTCGACCGTGTGACGAATGGCCACCGATAAGGCGGCAAATGGATTGGTCTCGGTAGACATGTTTAACTCCTTTTCTGCGAACCGGTAAATGGCGTAGAGACCGGGATTGGATGGGTTTTCTTCAGTATAGGCGTATTCTTCACCGGTTGCCTCCCCTGAATGGGTGGGAAGCACTGCCAGAATGGGTGGGGAGCGCGTGCTAACTACCTGACCAACGGACGAAACGGTCTGTGCACAGGTTCGCTGTGCTGTGGGCTTGTTTAGCCAGATGTGTAACGTAAATGATATACAGCGATGGCAAAGGCAATGGCAACGTTCAAGGAGCGTTTGTAACCCTGCATAGGGATGCGGAGGATGCGATCGCAGAGGGGTAAGATTTCCGGGTCGACGCCGGTGACTTCATTACCCACGACGAGGAGGACCGGCGGGTCCTGGGGAAGAGGGTGGGTCTCGTACAAGGAAGTCGCACCCGGCGCACTCTCCAGCGCCCAGACCTGCAAACCACGGGCCTGTATGGATTGGACTGCATCCAAAGCATTCCAGTGTTGTGTCCAGGGGACAGTGAACTCGGCTCCCAGGGCGGTCTTGACCACTTTGGGGTGATCTGGAGTAGGCGTCGTGCCACATAGGTGTACGTGGCGTACCCCTGCGCCGTCAGCGGTGCGGAACATGGCGCCCACGTTAAAGGTGCTGCGTATATTATCCAGGAGCACCTCCAGCGCGATCCCTGGGGGAGGGGGTTCGGAGGTTTCGTTTTTCAGACCGGCGTCTGCAACGTGAGAGAGGCGCAACGGGCCGGCGCACTTGGGGCAGCGTGGTGGCGCCTCAATACCTGGGCCAAGCGGGAAACGGTAGCGGCAGGTGGGACGCAGACATTGGTAGATCCGGTAGGTTAGTTCGCTCATAAAGAATCTCGAAAGAGGGTAAGGTTACCGCTCAGATTGTAACCGAAAAGCGCGGGGGCAGCCGTGAGCAGACGCATAGCGGGGAAATGGTGGACCAATGACCTCATTCTCTAGGATCTTGCCTACCGCCCGGGGAAGGCTTGTGCTATGATTAACTTACCCAAATGAATAGAGCTGGATCACAAAAAAATCAACGAGGTGGAGAATGGATCTATTTGGCGGAATAGAAGCCGGGGGGACGAAGTTTGTGTGCGTGATCGCCAGTGGCCCGGATGACGTCCGCGCTGAAAAGCGGATTGCCACGACTACTCCCAAGGAAACCCTGGACAACGTCATTGCCTTTTTCAAGGAATATACCCAGAGCACGCACGAAGCGATCCAGGCCCTGGGCGTGGCTTGTTTCGGTCCCCTGGACTTGAATCCGAAATCACCCACCTACGGGTATATCACTACCACCCCTAAACCCGGATGGGCTAACGTGGACGTGGTGGGGCCATTGAAAGCCGCCCTGGGGCTGCCGGTGGCCTTCGATACCGACGTCAACGGCGCGGCTATCGGGGAAGGCGCCTGGGGCGCAGCCCAGGGGATGGATGATTTCCTCTATTTCACCATTGGGACGGGGATCGGCGGCGGAGCCGTATATAACGGCAGTACGATCCGCGGCCTGGTGCATCCCGAAATGGGGCACGTGCTTCTGCCTCACGATCGACAGCGTGATCCTTACCCCGGATTCTGCCCATTCCACAAGGATTGCTTCGAAGGCCTGGCGTCGGGGCCATCTATGCAGGACCGGTGGGGAAAACCGGCGACAGAACTGCCGCCTGACCACCCGGCCTGGGCGTTGGAAGCTGAATATATCGCCGCAGCGATGCAGATTTTCGTCAGCGGGCTGTCCCCCACGCGGGTCATCCTGGGGGGTGGAGTGATGCAGCAAGAACAGCTCTTCCCCCTGGTGCGGCGCAGGACACAGGAGATGCTCAACGGATATATCCAGTCACCGGTGATCCTGGAAAGGATCGATGATTTGATCGTCCCGCCAGGCCTTGGCAACCGGGCTGGTGTTCTGGGTGCGGTGGCTCTGGCGCAGCGGGCGGTCAAATAAAAAATCGGATCGCGCATCGATAGCCTGGGCGGGCTGGATTTCTGCCTGCAAAGGGCGGCTGTCCTCCGGCGGTTGTCCTAATCCGGGATCCCGGTCACAGCCTGGCTGCTGCGGAGAAGAAAGTGAATGGTGGGATCCTCACTGAATTGAGCAGGTCTTTGAAGCAATAAATCAGGCGTGGAGCGGTTCTTTTTACCGCTCCACGCCTTTTATAGGTATCTAAAACTGCTGCTTGCGAACCGACGTCTAGTGGTACATCAAGCGATGAGGTCTTTGACCCCGGCATTTTTCAGGTGGATGCGAATGGTCCTGCGACCGCGCGCCATCAAGGCTTCCAGGTCACCCAAGGCCTGAGCGCGTTCCAGCGTCCCAAAAGTGATCCCCTCCCCAGGAATGGGCAGATCGTGCTGGGGGTCCTGGGTGATTTGCAGGAACATGCCTTTATCAGGCCCGCCTTTGTGCAGCTGCCCGGTGGAGTGTAAAAAGCGTGGGCCAAAACCCAGGGTGGTGGCACAGCCGGTGCGTTCCATGATGGACTGGCGCAGCTTTTGGAGCTGGTCCAGGTTTTGCTCGTCGCGCGGCAGGTAGGCATTCAGGGCCACGTAATCTCCAGGGTGGGCCTGCTGCAAGAAGAGGGCGACGATCTCGGGTAGACTGTTCGCCTGGTCGATGCCGGGTAGGGACATGCCATACACACAGCCGCCTTTGCCCTGCCATACCGGTTGGCCTTCATCGAACAAACCGTCGGCGCGATATGCCTTGATCTTTTGCGTGGTGCGCGTCTTGTTGTCTTGGACGTCCGGTTGGTTGAAGCTGTTTACGCCCAGGATCGAACAGGCCACGGCGATGGCCACTTCCCAGCGGTAGAATTCGGCGGCCAGGGCATATGGCCCACTGGCGTCCAGGGTGATCACCGGCTGCCCGGCAGCCAGCAGTTGGGCGGCGAAATCTTGTTGCGCGCCGTTAGAACGTACGTAAACGAACAGACGGTCTTTGCCGTAAGCTGTCGGATTGAGGTGTGGTTCGATGTCTACCGGAACGATCCCCCGGCCTTCTTTGCCGCTGCTTTCAGCGATGAGTTGTTCGAGCCAGGAACCGAACGCCTCGAAATCTGGATCGGTGATCAAAGAAAGTTTATCCCGACCCTGCTGGGCGGCTTCACCAAAAACAGCCCCCAGGGCGATGCCCGGGTTACTGCTGGGAGGTACACTGGCGGCGCACTGTTGCGCCATGGCGGCGGCCCGATCGAGCAAGGCAGCCACGTTGATGCCCAGTAAGGCAGCCGGGACGAGGCCAAAAGCGGTCAGGGCTGAGTTACGCCCGCCCACGTTGGGGTCGGCCAGGAAGACTGCGCGGAACTTCTGTTCCCGGGCGCGCGCCTCGAGCGGCGTGCCGGGATCGGTGATGGCAATGAAGTGCTGGCCCGGGTGAACCCCCAGGGACGCTTCGGCCTGTTCCCAGAAGTAGTTATACATGGCGTTGACTTCGCTGGTGGTCCCTGACTTGCTGGAGACGATGTACACTGTCTTGCCGGGTGGCGCGATTTCGGCGGCGGCGCTGACCTGGGCCGGGTCGGTTGAATCGAGGATGTTCAATTGCAGCCCCAACTGTTCCCCCACGGGCTGGGGACCGATGACGCGGGCCATCACTTCGGGGGCCAGTGAAGACCCACCCATACCCAGCAACAAGGCATGCGTATATCCATCGCGGAGGCAGTCCTGGACCAGGGTTTGCAGGTCAGAAAGCAGGTCACGGCTGATTTGTGGAGCTTCCAACCAGCCCATGCGGTTGGTAATCTCGCTCTGTTCAGCCGGGTTTTCCTTCCACAGGCTGGGATCTTTGGCGTGCAGGCGGGTGGAAAAATCTTTGTCTTGCAGTTCCTGGATGCGTTGCTGGACAGGGCCGGCCAGATCAAGGAGGACGTTGCGGGCACCGGCGGCGCGTTGTGCGATGTTGTCCAACAGGGCATGGTAGGCGTCATTGAAGCTGACCAGGGCGGCATCTTCGAGTTCCTGCAATGCCTGGGGCAGGTCGATTCCCAGGGATTCGAGGGAGGCCAGTACCTGCTGGGCAGAGGCCTTATCGTCTTCCAGGGTACGAGAGGGGTTGCCGTGGTCGAGGAAGGCTTTCAGGGTCTTACCGGGTACGGTGTTGATGGTATCGGGGGCGATCAGCTCCTCGATGTATTTAACGTCACTAAACGAGGGGTCTTTGGTCCCGGTCGAACCCCAGATCAGGCGCAAGGGTTGGGCGCCGCGCGCCTTTAAATTCTGGAAACGCTCCTGGGCATTGACTTCCTGAAGGGTAATGTACGCCAGGGTAGCATTGGCTACGGCTACCTTACCCACGAGGGAAGCGGCCAGTTCCTGTTTGGCAGGGTCATTCTGGGCGATCTTCTTCAATAGTGGGTCGATTTTGTTGTCGATGCGCGAGATGAAAATGGCGGCTGTGGCGGTGAGCTGATCGATAGCCTGGCCGGCTGCCAGCCTGGCTTCCAGAGCATCCATATAAGCATCCAGCACCTGTCGCAGCCGGCTCAAGGAGAACACAATCGTCTGGCATACATTGATGCCAGCTTGGGCGCATTGGCGATAGGCATCCACGCCTGCCTGGGTGGCGGGAATCTTGATCATTACATTAGGGCGTGCAACCAGTTTCCACAAACGCCGGGCGTCGGCAATCGTGCCATCAAGATCGTGAGCCAGGTTGGGATCCACTTCCAGGCACAAGAACCCGAAACGGCCCTGTGAACGCTGGTACACGGGCTGGAATAGATCGCAGGCAGTCTGGATGTCCTCGACAATGAGACGGTTGTACATGCTTTCTGAAGACAGCCCGGCCCAGGCCATGGGCTGAATAGCGGCATCGTAATCGTTTGAGCCCACAACGGCGCTGCTAAAAATCGAGGGATTGGAAGTCATCCCCTCGATGTCGCCATTGGCGATCATCCGGGCGATATCGCCGTTCAATAATGTGGAACGCTGGATATTATCAATCCAAAGAGATTGCCCTAGTTCAGTCAACTTTTGAACGGGTTTCATGTTGGCCATCCTTCCCAGATCCCCTCGGCTCGAGCCGAGGGGATCTGGGGCACTATAGGCGAGCAGTTATTCGATCTTACCGTTCTGCTCGATGGATTTAATTTTGTTGATCCGGCGGTTGAAACGATCTTCTCCGCAGTAGCTGGCCGCCAGGAAGGCCGGCACGATTTCTTTGACCAGCTCTACTCCGATGATCCGGCCACCCAGGCAGAGGGTATTCATGTTGTCGTGCTCGACGCCCTGGTGGGCAGAGTAAGTATCGTGGCACACAGAGGCGTATATCCCCTTCATCTTGTTTGCCGTGATGCAAACGCCTACCCCTGAGCCACAAATCATAACGGCGCGCTCCGCTTCGCCATTTTGGACGGCCTGGCCGGCCTTTTCGGCGAAGTCCGGAAAATCAACCCGGGTAGTACCATCTTGGGTGCCACAGTCGAGGGGCTCGTGGCCTGCCTCGCGGATGGCATCCATTACCGCTTGTTTAATTCCAAACCCAGCGTGGTCCGATGCAACTGCAACTCGCATTTCTTGTGCTCCTTATGCTTTGGCTGGTGTTCCCAATAATTCACGGGCCTGTTGGAGGACGTTATCGACCGAGAACCCGTATTTTTCGTAGACGACTTTGAAAGGAGCCGAAGCGCCGAAGGTCTCGACCCCGATTATCTTCCCGTCTGGGCCAACCCAGCGATCCCAACCCTGGGGTACACCGGCTTCGACGGCGAGGCGAGCCTTGATCTGTGGCGGGAGGACACGATCTTGATATTCCTGTCCTTGTTGTGCAAACAGCTCCCAGGAGGGGAAGGACACCAGACGGACGCTGGTTCCCTGTGCGGCGAGCTGTTTACCGGCTTCAATAATGAGGGCGACTTCACTGCCAGATGCCATAAGCACGATTTCAGGGGAGTTCTTTCCCAGATCGGCCAGTACGTATGCACCGCAACGCAGGCCGCTGGCAGAATTGTAAACCGAGCGATCCAGGGTCGGCAGGTTCTGGCGGCTGAGGGCCATGAGGGTAGGGCCGTGGCGGCGTTCGATGGCCAGTTTCCAGGATTCGGTGACTTCGTTCGCATCGCTGGGGCGTAAAACGACCAGGTTGGGAATCGCCCGCAGGGAGGCCAGATGTTCGACCGGTTGGTGGGTGGGGCCATCCTCGCCCAGGCCGATGCTATCGTGAGTGAATATCCAGATGCTGGGGATTTCAGACAGGGCGGAAATGCGGATGGCGGGACGGACATAATCGGAGAAGACCAGGAAGGTGGCGGCGTAGGGGATCAGACCGCCGTGTAACGCCATGCCGTTGAGGATGGCGCCCATGCCGAATTCGCGGACGCCAAAGTGCATGTTACGGCCGGCCGGGCTGTCTGCCTGGAAGGCCGGGCTGTCCTGGATCCAGGTGTTGTTCGAAGGAGCCAGGTCGGCAGAGCCGCCCATCAGCTCGGGCAGGACGGCGGCCAGGGCGTTGATGGTCTTCCCGGAGGATGAACGTGAGGCCAGGCCTTTTTCGTCGGCGGGAAACTCGATCAGGGCTTTTTCCCAGCCTTCAGGCAGGGCGCCGCTCAAGCGGCGTTCCATTTCGCTGGCCAATTCGACGTGGGCGCTGCGGTAGGTAGCGACCTGCTTGTTCCATTCCTCTTCGAGCTGGGCGCCCCTGGTTTGGGCCTGGCGGTAAAAGGCCAGGACGTCGTCCGGAACGTAGAAACGCGGCTCGACAGGCCAGCCCAGGTTGATTTTTGCGTTGTTCAGCTCTTCGTCGCCAGGCGCTTCGCCGTGTGCTTTGGCGGTATCCTGGCGGGTGGGCAGACCGAAGCCAATGTGGGTGCGGCAAATGATGATCGAGGGGCGCGGGTCGGCTTTGGCCGCCTGGATGGCCTGATCGATAGCTTCGACGTCGTTACCATCGGCCACATGCAGGACCTGCCAGCCGTAGGCGGCAAAGCGGGCGCCACGGTCTTCGGTGAAAGCCAGATCGGTACTGCCATCGATGGTGATGCGATTGTCATCGTAGAGGTAGATGAGCTTGCCCAGGCGCAAGTGACCGGCCAGGGAGGCAGCTTCGGAAGCAACGCCTTCCATCAGGTCACCATCGGTAACAATAGCGTACGTGTAATGGTCGATCACATCGTGTCCAGGCCGGTTGAACTCAGCAGCCAGGTGGGCTTCGGCGATGGCAAATCCGACGCCGTTGGCAAAACCCTGGCCCAGTGGTCCGGTGGTGGTCTCGATGCCGGGAGTTAAACCCACTTCCGGGTGTCCGGGGGTGCGGCTGCCCCACTGGCGGAAGCGTTTTAATTCATCCAGGGGCAGATCGAAACCGGTGAGATAGAGCAAGCTGTACAACAGCATGGATCCATGTCCACCGGAGAGGACAAAACGATCTCGATTGGCCCAGGAGGGATTGGCGGGATTGAAGCGTAAGTGCCTGGTCCAAAGGGTATAGGCAATCGCTGCGGTGCCCATGGGGAGCCCCGGGTGCCCAGATTTGGCTTGCTGAACCCCATCCGCAGACAGGAATCGAATCGCATTGATCGCTCGTTCTTGCAAATCTTCTTTCGACATGGTTTTACCTTTTTGGATGAATAGTTTTGAGATTATTGTACCACTTCTGATATGGTCACTATTATGCGGGTTAAGATGTACTGAAATAAAAAACAGGTATTCATCTGGATCTTGATGAATACCTGTTTGAGCCAGCGTCCCAGGGGATGCGCCCTTTTTTCATACCAGTCTGAGCAGCGGCTTGACTGATAAAAAGGCGTTTACAACCTGGCCTTGCGTAAACGCAGGCTGTTGGTAACGACAAAGATACTGCTGAAAGCCATGGCGCCAGCAGCCAACATGGGGTTGAGCAGGCCTGAAGCGGCCACTGGAATGAGGATGATGTTATAGACGAAGGCCCAAAAAAGGTTCTGGCGGATGGTTTGCAGCGTCTTGCGGGAAAGGGCGATGGCGCGCGGAACACCGCGCAGGTCGCCGCTCATCAAAGTGACCGGGGCGGCCGCCATGGCCACGTCGGTGCCGGTGCCGATCGCAATCCCGACGTCTGCCTGGGCCAGGGCCGGAGCGTCATTGATACCATCGCCGACCATGGCTACGACTGCACCATCTTGCTGCATCTTCTTGACTTCTTCGGCCTTGGTCTGGGGTAAAACTTCAGCCAGGACCTGATCGAT
>JAAZNB010000057.1 GCA_012798515.1 Chloroflexota bacterium | reverse complement strand
CCGAACAGGCGCGAGACCGTATGTTGTTCCCGGTACTCGCTCATGTCCAGTCGGACCAGGGCGTCTTCGTCGTCGAAGAGGTACTCTGCCAGGGCCTTGGCCAGCTCGGTCTTGCCCACGCCGGACGGGCCGATGAAGATAAACGAACCAATTGGCCGGCGCGGGTCTTTCAACCCGGAACGCGCCCGGCGAATGGCATCGGCTACGGCCGTGATGGCCTCTTCCTGGCCGATGATACGCTCATGCAGCCGGTCTTCCATGTGCAGCAGGCGCTCCGCTTCGGTCTCCATCATCTGGCTCACCGGGATGCCGGTCCACTGGTGGATGACTGAGGCGATGTCGTTGACGTCCACCACTTCGTCCAGCTTGTGTTCGGCTTCCCATTGATCGCGATGCTGGTTGAACTCTTCCTCTTTACGCAGGCGGTCGGCTTTCATCCGGGCGGCGCGTTCGTAATCTCGTTCGATCCCGGCCTGTTCTTCTTCCGCACTCAGGCGGTCGATCTCGGATTTCATCTGTTTCAGATCCGCCGGCAGAGAATACAGCGCCACACGCAGCTTGGCTGCGGCTTCGTCGATCAGGTCGATAGCTTTATCCGGCAGGCGGCGGTCTGGAACGTACCGTGAGGACAGCTTGGCCGCGGCCACCAGGGCTTCATCAGAGAAACGTACCTTGTGATGGGCCTCATAGCGATCGCGCAGGCCGCGCAGCATCTCGATGGTGTCGTTGACATCCGGCTCTTCCACGTAGACCGGGGCAAAGCGGCGTTCCAGGGCGGCGTCCTTCTCGATGAACTTGTGATACTCGTCCAACGTCGTGGCGCCCACACATTGCAGCTCACCGCGCGCCAGGGCCGGTTTGAGCATATTCGAAGCGTCCATGGCGCCTTGCGCCGCGCCGGCGCCCACCACGGTATGCAGCTCGTCGATGAAGAGGATGATCTCCCCTTCAGAGCGCTGTACTTCTTCGATCGCGGCCTTGAGGCGTTCCTCGAACTCACCGCGGAAGCGCGACCCGGCGATCATGGCGCTCAAGTCGAGGGCGATCACGCGTTTACCCATCAGGATTTCCGGCACGTCGTTGGCGGCGATCTTTTGGGCCAGGCCTTCCACAATGGCGGTCTTGCCCACACCGGCCTCACCGATCAGTACCGGGTTGTTCTTGGTACGTCGGGAGAGAATCTGCATAACGCGCAGCACTTCGGCGTCCCGGCCAATGACCGGGTCGAGTTTGCCCTCGCGGGCCTGCTGTGTCAGATCGCGGGAATATTTCTCCAGGGTACGATAGCGGGTTTCCGCCTGTGGATCCGTCACTCGCTGGCCGCCGCGCAGCTGCATGACCGCGTCGTAGACGCGGTCCCGGGTTAGCCCGGCGCCTTCCAACAGACGCGCCGCAGGCGTGTTCCGCTCGCTCAAAATTGCCAGGAAAAGATGTTCGGTTGAAATATACTCGTCTTTTAAACGACTGGCTTCTTCATTGGCCAGATCAATAATCCGTTTGACCCGCGGGGTAATAAAAATCTGTCCTGCGCCGCCGCCAAAGATGCTGGCCTTTGGGCTGGTACGTAAAATGTAATCCAACCGTTCGGCAATAGAATTTGGATCAACTTTTAAAACTTCCAAAATCTGTGGGATCACACCCTGCGGTTGTTCAATGAGAGCCAATAAAATATGTTCTGTATCAATCTGATTGTGCCCGTAACGCTGAATAATCTCTGCCGCTCTTTGAGCAGCTTCTTGGGCACGCTCAGTGAATCGGTCAAATCGCATCATATGCAATCCATCCTTTATTTCACCACAAATACAAAAAGGAACCTAAACTGAGGTGTGAAAGAAATTATAGCACCCGCTCTATTAATATAACAAAAACATTATGTAAGAACCGCGTAAGAGCCGGCGCCTGTCCCATCGTTTCACTCTATAGTATAGCGGATAAAAGGCCGGATGGATTAATTCTAGATCAGAGGATTTCCCGTTTACCGGCCGCCCCGGCGTTGCAATTCTGCAAGTAGTCCATTTTAACTACATGCAGTAAAATAGGAACGTGATTGCTATTCAGAAATCACACATCCGGCCCCTGGACGCTCGGCGTGATCTGTTTGCCATTGCAGATCTGATCGAACTATGCTTCGCGTCGCAAATGGATCAAGACGGCTGGGAATACCTCAAGAGCATTCGCCGGATCGCCCACGAAAACAGCAGTACACGTTGGATCATCTCTGCCGGCGAACGCATCCCCTACCCCATGAACGGCCTGGTGTGGGAGGAAGACGGTAAGATCGTGGGCAACCTGACCTTAATCCCTTACCTCAAGAACTTCCGCTGGAAATACCTGATCGCTAATGTAGCCGTACACCCGGATTACCGCCGCCGCGGCATTGCCCGCCAGCTGACCCACCAGGCCATCACTCAGCTGCAAGATATGGGCGCCGAGTCGATCTGGCTGCAAGTGCGCGCCGATTATTTCCCCGCCTATAACCTGTACCGCTCCCTGGGCTTTGTCGACCGGGCCCAGCGCACGACCTGGTTGTGCGAATCCTGCCCGCCGGCCAACCATCCGCCCGGAGAAACCCTTAAAGCCGGCCATCGCACGCGCCGCGACTGGAAGCTCCAGGAAGCGTGGTTGAAAGACAATTATCCACCCCACATCGCCTGGTATTTCCCCCTGAACCTGGCCAGCTTCCGACCCAACTTGTGGGCCGGCCTGGTGTCTTTGATCGAAGGCACCCCCCTGGTCCATTGGTCCGTCCACCAGCACGGCCAGTTGTACGGAACCGCCACCTGGGAACGTACCATTCACTACGCCGACAACCTGTGGCTGGCTGCCAGCCCACAATGGGAAGACACGGCCGTCCCGGCCCTGCTAAACCACGCCCGTCTGTTCATCCCCACCCACCGGCCCCTGGCCATCAATTACCCTGCCGGACGGGCCGTTCAGGCCTTCGAAATGTGCAACTTTCGCGTCTTAAATACGTTAATATGGATGGAGTTTGATCCGATACAATCGAGATAACCATCATCCACTCATTCGAACGCGATGAACGTATTAAGCGAGGAGGGAACACAAAATGAAGAACCTGTTGATTCGCCTGGCCATCAATGCCGTGGCGCTCTACGCAGCCATTGCCTTGATGAATGGCCGCGGAATTACTCCCCAAAATAACGATTGGGTCTCTCTGATCTGGCTGGCGCTGATCTTTGGCCTGATCAATGCCATCCTCAAACCGATCTTGATGGTCGCCGGCTGCCCGTTTATCATCCTGACCCTGGGGTTGGGGACTCTGTTGATCAATACCTTGTTATTCTACCTGGCCGGCAATATTGGCGCCCGATTTGGAGTCGGTTTCTCAGTCAGCAATTTTGGAGCCGCATTTATCGGGGCTATCATCGTCAGTGTGGTCAGTTTCGTGCTCAGCTCTCTTTTGAAAGATGAACTCAAACGTCCGTAAAGGACCTGGCGCTCCAAAGAGAACAAAGAAAACCGCCCGGAAAAGCACAACCGGGCGGTTTTAGATAGTCTTTAGCTTCTAGCAGCTCACTTCGTTCAAGGCAGGGCCGACAGGCGCAGGACGTGATTGCGGCCTGCTTCCGTCACCCACACGCGGTCGTCCTGATCGACGGTCACCCCGGTGAGCACGTTGGCCGTATTGCCGTCGCCCGTATAATCGCCGACCCAACCCCGCAGGTAATTCCCCTGGGCATCGAACTCCAGCAGGCGTACCGCCTCCGGATCGGTAATGTAGACGTTGCCGGCCGAGTCCACGTCGATAAAAGGCTTGTTCTCCAGGGATTGGCCAAACCAGCCGTAAACGTCCCAGCTGCGCACCGGCACGAAAGCGCTGCCGTCCTGGCTGGAAGCCATGACCTGCACCCGCTGGTTCCAGGTATCCACAATGTAGACCAGGTCGTTGTCGTCGATAGCGATGCCCACGGGCTCGTCGAACTGTCCCGCCTCCAGGCCCGCCGAGCCAAACTGGCCCACGTATTCGCCGTCCTGGGTAAACAGCACTACCCGCTTATTGCCGGTGTCAGTGACGTAGACGCGCCCCTGTGAATCGATGGCGATGTCGCGCGGTCCCCAGAAGGCGTCCGGCTGCTCCGCCTGCCCAAAATATCCCCACATCTGCACAAACTGGCCGTCGGCGGTAAATTTCTGCACCCGGTGGTTCCAGGTATCAGCCACGAACACCGAGCCATCCTCAGCCACGGCGATACCCCACGGCTCGTAGAACGTTCCCCCGGGAGCGCTACCCTGGGAAACGTCGGCAAACGAACCCCATACGTCCATAAGCTCGCCTTGCACCGAGAAATGCTCGATGCGATTATTGCCCGCATCCGACACGTAGATCGATCCATCCGGGGCCATGGCCACACCGCGCGGTTTGAGCAGCTGGCCGCTATTATTTCCCGTGCTGCCGATGGTCAGGTCCGGCGTAAGCGGCGCCAGGGTATCTTTGTAAGGATCGACCACCTCGGTCACCGGCGCAGCCGCGGCCACGCCGTAATTCCACATCTGTGCCGCCACGTCTTTGCGCACGTAAAAATGCATGCGGCTGCTGGGCTGCCAGGTCTCCAGGGTGAGGGAAGAACTGTTGGTCAGCTGGGCATACTGGGTATAGTCGCGGTTCAGCCAGATCTGGAACAGGGCAGAGCGCATATTCGCGTCGCTCAGCGCGCCCCAGATGCGGTCCCAGGTCAGGTTGAAGTAATCTTGCATCGGCCACCACAGGCGCACGTATTGGAAGTCGATGTAGTTGTCCCGCACGATGGGTTCCATCTTCCCGTTGGTGGCGTCACTGGAGATGATCAAAGGGACGTCCGCCAGGTCGCGGGTCGGCTGGTCGGTGAACCAGCGGTGGTTGGGATAATGGCGCAGGTACCACCAATACGGGTACAGGCCATCGTTATCGTATGCCACGGCAATATCCAGGCCCTGGGTGGTGCGCCGCGAGATTTCCTCGATCTGCTCCAGCACGTCCTTGGGTCCGCGGGCGGCGTGCGCATACACCAGGAACTCGGTGGCGTCGTCGTAATTGATGAACGAGGCCATAATGGTGGTGCGGACGGTTAAAAAGGCCAGCACAGCAAAGAAACCCACCCCCACCAGCTTTCCCAGGTGCCCGTGGTTACTTAGCTGTAAAGCTGTATAGACCAGGAAACCACCCGAAAACACGGCCGCAGCCAACGCCAGTAAAAACGTGCTGGTGGTCTGGAGCTGCTCCAGTGTGTTGCCCTGGAACGGCGGCTGGGCGCCCAGAAGGCTGCCCAACGTACCCAGCAAACTGAGCAAGAACACGGGGATCAGCACCAGGGCGACAACGCTCTTGTGGTTGAGGGCCTCTTTCCAGGGGATCAGGTCGATCAGGTATCCAATTCCCCAGCCGGCGGTCAGCAAGAGCGGCAGGGAAATGTGCACCGTCAGCCAGGGCATCTTTTCGCCGGCCACGCTATACGCCACCAGGGAGGTAACCGTCCAGAAGACCAACAGGCTCAAGGTCGGCACAGCCGCCGGCCGGTCCTCCACCGGGAGCTCGTCCGTGGCCGTATCCGGCGCCTCTTCCGAATCCTGCAACACCGGTTCAATCGGCCCGCTCGTTTCCGGCGCATGGGCCGGAGAGGCCCCTGGAACGGTCGCAAAACGCCGGTAGCGAATGCCGAAATAGACCGCTAACATGGCGCCGATAGCGCCCAGATATTCATAGATGGGAATCTGGATCAGGCCAAAGTAATACCACGGCTGGCTGCCACGCTCGACCCCCTGCTGAGACAGCCAGTATCCCAGGGAACCAACCAGGCCGGTGAAAAAGCCCTGTCCATTGGTAAACAAGGTGGTATAGAAAACCGTGAAAATGGCGTAGAAAATGGCGGCGTTATACACCCAGAAGCGCGGCCGCCACCACAGGCCGATTCCAACCGCCAGGAGCGTAGTCAGCACCACGAAGATGGCCGTCCGGGCCGCCCCGGCCGAGGAATAGTCCAGCGGATCCCAGCCCACCATTTTGACCGGGAAGGCGCTCAACAAGGGTAAGATCAACGAACCGATCAAGATAATGATGTCGAAAGAGCGCTGTTTGCGGATGGCCGCCCAACCCAGGTGGCGGATGAGCAGCACAAAACCCGCCACGGCGATCCCGGCTGCCAAAACCACCCCCAGGGCTTCGATAGCCACGATGGGCACGCCGCTCGTCCCCGGCAGCGCCGGCCCGGCCGGCGTCGTCCCGTCCACCGCGGAGATCGCCTTGCTCGCACTCCAGGTAGCATACCCCAACACCAGGCCGAAGAGCAGCAAAGCCGCACCCATCAACCAGATAAACCGCTCTCTGGCCTGGGGCGTTGGCCAGCGCAGCCGGGCGATGCCCTCCAGGAACAGAACGCCCATGAATAGCAGCAACTGCGCTGTATAGATGTAGGCGGTTTCTTTGGTAATGAATTGGAGCGCCGTCACCACTGTGAGCAACAGCAATGACCAGCGATCGCCTTTCTCCAGGTAGCGCAACACCCCATATAACGTCAACACCGCAAACAGCTCGATAAACGCCTCGTTGCGGGTATACCTGCCGTAGAATAGTAAAAAGGGAGAGATCAAATACAGGAAACCGGCCACCAACGTGCCGCTGCGCCCCAGGTAACGTTTGAACAGGAATAAAACAGCCGCCACCGCGGCGACGCTGAACACCGCCGCCGGCACCCTGGCGCTGAAATCGCTGTCGCCCAGCAAGAAGAACGACAAAGCAATCAGATGGAACTGCATCGGCCCATGGGTAATGGGGTCGTGGCGGTAACCTCGCCCTTCGTAAAGGTCGAACGAAGGCACCACGTGATTGACCTCATCGTGCGCCATGACTCTGGCATCAACGTGATAAAAACGACTGAATACTGCCAAAACCAGGATAATGATCGTAAGCAGTGTTTCTATGTTCCATTGAGGCAGGAACGCGAAGAGCGGACGATCTAACCAGGATGATGTTCGTTGTTCAGTTTCCATATATTCAATGCCCTTCTACAGGCAAACTTTACTCCAGGAAGTATTTTCAGCATTCAACAAATGACTATACTTGAAAGTCATTAATCTGGCAAGGTGGATCGTCTGGACGGGCAGGGTAAACGCATCTAAATTGCCAGATGCATTTGCGGACTTTTGCCACTCCCCCCGGCCCCCTCTCCGCGGCCAAAAGCGCCGCGCAGAGGGGGAGAAAAGATTTTTCTGCGAGATGGCTGTATCTGGCGGCACAAAATG
>JAAZNB010000467.1 GCA_012798515.1 Chloroflexota bacterium | reverse complement strand
GGTGAGCCTGTTCTACATCAAACTCAAAGACTCTACCCTGGGTGAGCGCTTTATCACCCGGGTGAAACGCATCTACACCGACCTGTCCATCAGCACCACCTCGGAATTTGCCGATTCTCAGATGATGGACGACTCCCTGAATGCCTATGTGTGGGTTATTGCCGGTCTGGCCATTGTCCTGGGCGGGGTCGGCATGATGAATGCCCAGTTGATGTCGGTCTATGAACGCACGCGCGAGATCGGCGTGCTGCGCGCGGTTGGGTGGAGTAGCCGCCGGGTGATGACCATGATCCTGGGGGAGTCGCTGGTGGTATCGGCCATCGGGGGCATCCTTGGGGTGGGCATCGGATGGCTGGCCGTCTATGGCCTGACCAGCGCCACGGTCATGATGGGGGCTTCGACCAACAGTATCCACGCCGGGCTGATCATTCAGGCGGCCGTGGTGGTCTTCTTCCTCGGCCTGGCCGGTGGAATCTACCCGGCCTGGCGCGCCTCGCAGTTGCAGCCTGTGGAGGCCCTGCGTTACGAGGGCGGCACGGCCGGCACCAACGCCCGCCGCCTGCCGGTGGGCGGGATGGCAGTGCAAAGCCTGTGGCAGCGCACCACGCGCACCGTCTTGACCCTGGTGGTAATTGGCATCACGGTCGGGTCGATCATGACCCTGGAAGGTGTGATCCGCGGGGCGTCGGCCTCGCTGGACCAGCTGGCCCTGGGCGCGGATGCCGAGCTGATGGTGCGCCAGGCAGACATCTCCGACAGCTCGATGAGTGCTTTGGACGAGCGCACCGGCGAGAAAATTGCCGCCATGCCGGGGGTGACCAGCGTCAGCGGCCTGATCTTCACCGCTGTGGTCCTGCCGGAGTCGGGTTTCTTCATCGTGCAGGGTTATTCGCCCCACGAATTTGGCATCCAGCGCTTCCGGATTGTGGAAGGTAAGCCGCTGCAGACCAATCACCAGATCATCATCGGCAAGGATATTGCCGAAGCGCTCAAGAAAAAAGTCGGTGAGAACATCGAGCTAAGCGGGCGCCGCTACCGGATCGTGGGAATTTACGAGAGCAGCGTGGGTTGGGAACAAATGGGCGGTGTCATGACCCTGCGGGATGCCCAGACTTTCACCGGGCGGCCGCGCAAGGTGAGCATGTACTCCGTAAAAGTAGACAACCCACAGCAGGCATCTGCGATCGTGGACGCCATCAACCAACAGCTGCCCGATGCCCACGCGGCTCTCTCCGGCGAATTTGCCGACCAGCTGCCGGACATGCAGAATTCGAACGGCATCATGACGGGCATCTCCCTCCTGGCCATTATCGTGGGCGGGCTGGGCGTCTTGAATACCATGTTGATGGCCGTTCTGGAACGCACGCGTGAAATCGGCGTGTTGCGCGCCCTTGGGTGGCGGCGGCGGGCCGTGCTGGGCATGATCATGAAAGAATCCCTGCTGCTGGCCATCCTGGGTGCTATCGCCGGGGTTCTCATTGCCTTGAGCCTGGGTGGCCTGATGGGCCTGACGATGGGCGACCTGGTCACCCCGGTGTGGGACTGGGACGTGTTTGCCAGGGCCATTTTGATTGCGCTTTTGTTGGGTTTGTTGGGCGGGCTGTACCCAGCTTACCGGGCTACCCGTTTGCAGCCGATAGAGGCATTGCGTTACGAGTGAGTGTACTGGTGGATAGAAACCCGCGCCGCCGCTGTGAGCCGGCCGGGTACAAGGAGGTCGTATGAAAGGGCAGATATTTCAAGTCAGATATGGTCTGGCGCTTCTCGGGTTGGTCGTGTGTTTGTCTCTGGGAGCGTGCAGCGCAATGCCGGCCGAGAGCACGCCTACGCCTGACCCGGAGGCCGAACTGTCCTTTGAGTCCGTGGTCAGCGCCACGGGGAAGGTGGTGCCGGTGCAATGGGCAACCTTGAGCCTGGCGGCCAACGGGATCGTCCAGTCGGTGGACGCCTCTGAAGGGCAGCAGCTGCCAGCCGGGCAGGTCATCCTGCGCCTGGACGGCGTAGAAGCGATGGAAGCCGCCGTCACCACGGCCCAGATGGAACTGCTCAGCGCCCAGCAGGACCTGGATACCCTCCAGGAAGACGCCGAGCAGGTGCGCGCCCAGGCCCAGCTGAACATGGTCATGGCGCAGGATGCCTTCGACGATGCCAAGGAAAAGCGCGAGAGCAAGACGTTCGAGCGCACCGATTCGGAGACGGTCGATATTGCCCGGGCCAACCTGATCATCGCTGAGGATGGGGTGACCCAGGCCGAGATCAACTACGATCGTTTCGACAGCCTTGGGCAGGATAACCCCATGCGCGCCGAGGCGTTCAGCCAGCTGGCGGCGGCGCGCAAGGTGCGCGACACGGCCCAGGCCAACCTGAACTGGGTGTTGGGCAAGCCGGATGCACAGGAGATCGCGGAAGCCGACGCGCGCCTGGAGGTGGCCCGCGCCAACCTGGACGTGGCTCAATTGAACTGGGAACGGGTGAAAGATGGCCCCGATCCCCGCACGCTGGCGCTGGCCCAGGCCCGCCTGAAGAACGCCCAGGCGCAGGTGGAGGCTGCCAACGCGGCTTTGAGTGACCTGACCCTGGCGGCGCCTTATGCCGGGGTGACCAGCAAACTGTATGTGCGCTCCAACGAATGGGTCACGGCCGGCCAGCCGGTGGCAATGTTTGCCGATCTGTCCGACCTCAAGGTCGAGACGACCGACCTGAGTGAAATCGACGTGGCGCGCCTCCAGGTAGGCAACCACGCCGAGGTTACTTTTGACGCCCTGCCGGACGTCAATGTGGGGGGCACGGTCAGCAGCATCGCTACTATGTCCGATGAAGGTTCCGGGGTCAACTACACCGTGATGATCGACCTGGACGAGATCCCCGCCGGTCTGCGGTGGGGCATGACTGCATTCGTCGATATTACCTTGCAAGGCGAGTAAGGCCGGCCAGGGAGTAAGGATTAAAGGTTTGGATATGAGCTCAACCTCGAACTGGATGGTAGAAACGCACGACCTGTCGCGGGTGTATGGCAACGGCGTGGCGATTCGCGCCCTGGATGGCGTAAGCCTGTGCATCGCCCCCGGCGAGTTGGTGGCCGTCATGGGTCCCAGTGGCAGCGGCAAGAGCACCCTCTTGAACGTGCTGGGCGCCCTGGACCTGCCTACGTCGGGACAGATCTCGGTCAATGGCCAGGATTTATTAAAGATCCGTGACGTGGACACCTTCCGTTCCACCACGGTAGGCTTTATCTTTCAGCTGCACAACCTGCTGCCCACCTTGACCGCCCAGGAGAACGTGGAAGTCCCCATGAACCACATGAGCGCCGGCGAACGCAGCCAACGCAGCCAGGAACTGCTCAACCTGGTGGGCCTGGGGGATCGCCTCAAGCATCTGCCTTCGCAGCTTTCCGGTGGCCAGCGCCAGCGCGTGGCCATTGCCCGCGCCCTGGCCAACCGCCCACCCCTGATCCTGGCCGACGAGCCGACCGGCTCGCTGGACTCGGTCAACGGGCAGGAGATCATGGCCTTGCTGCGTGAGCTCAACCGCAGCCAGGGCACCACTTTTGTGGTCGTGACTCACGACTTGCAGGTGGCGCGCCAGACGGACCGGGTGGTGTTCATGCAAGACGGTCAGATCCTGCGCGAAGATCGTATCGGTACGCCCATCGAAGAGGATCTCAAGGTATGGCGCCACTCCACGCTGGGCAAGCGCATCCTGAGCGGCGACATGAACGTGTTGGAAGAGCTGGGGATCGTAGGCGATCAGGAGATTTTCCTGCGCCAGCTGTTGGAAAAGCCCTACGAAGAGGATGGACAACCGCAGAACCCGGGGTAATGCTCTGGACAGATTGAGGGAATACAGTTTTAACGCATCGAGGGTCGCAAAGGCGACCCTCGATGCGTTAAAACTGCGGGTCAGGCCTGGGCCGGGTACAGGCCGGGAATTTCGGCGTCCATACCCATGCGTTTGTAGGCTTCAATGATGGCGCTGCGGACTACGTCGCCATAGCGATCATCGGCCAGGTTGGAAATGGTCGCCGCCGCTCGCTCGTAATAACGGGTGGCCTCCGCCTTCTGCCCCAGCACCTCGTAGGCATGCCCCAGGTTGAGGTACAGCGAAGGGTAGAAACCCTGGACCTCCTCTCCGCCGGCGGCGATGGCAAAGACCAGGGCCTGTTCGTTCCAGTACAAGGCGTCCTGTGGGTCTTCCTGATAGCGGGCCAGGTAGTGGGCGATGATGCAGGCGTCCAGGTCGCTCTTGCGCTCTTCCCAGGCCTGGGTAAGCAGGGTGCGTGCATCGGCGATGCGGCCTTCGTATTCGGCGCGCATACCTTCCTGGCAAATTTTTACAATGGGGTTGTTTGCATCCATAGGGCAGCTCCCTTTCGAAGACCATTAATGATTTTGACGTGCGTCGCGGCGAGTGCCATACTCGGATAGGGAGAGACCTGGCAGCGATGAAATGGATGGGGTGGGCGGTCGAATCCCCGGAGATGTACGCCCGGATCAGCCGTATTGCAACTCTTGATTAATTAAACGGCAAATTCCGGTTAGAAGAGTCTCATAGAATGTTTATAAAATCCATAGAAAGGCGTACTCCCGGGGTCGGGATTTTACCGGGGTTGCTAGTACAGGTCAAGGGCGCCGGACACCCGGCTGCGTTTTTCGACCCAGCGGAACAGCCAATAACCGGCCACGACGTAAACCAGTCCGACCAGCGCTTCCTGGGCAGCCAACAGGCGGATGGCCTCCCAGCCGGCGCCGGCCAGCGCCATGCGCGCCGCCAGGATGCCGCGTGTCATGGGCAGGGCATAGGAGACGGCCTGGAGCGCCTGGGGCAGCAGTTCGACCGAGAAGTTGACCCCTACCAGGATGTAGAGCGCCAGGGACAGGGTGGAGATGATCATCCAGTAGTCGCGTACCACCAGGGAGATGCTGCCCAACATGAACCCCAGGCCGCTGGAGGTGAAGGAGATGAGCAATACACAGGCCAGGGCCAGCAGCAGACCAGACGGGGCCAGGTGGATCCTGAACGCCAGCACAGCGATCAACAGGCCCGCTGCGCCGGAGGCCAGCCCGTCCAGGATGTGGTAAAGGCCTCTGCCCAGGAACACCGCCAGGCGCGAGGCCGGGCTGCCCAACAGATACGAAAGTGAGCCGAACTGCCGCTCATTGGCCACCGTCATCGAGAAACTGTTGATGCTGTTGGTGGCCGGCAGCAGGAGGATATTACCGATCACGATGTAGAGGGGATCGGCCAGGCCGACAAATTTGCCCATGTAGACGAACAGCAACATGGTGAATACTGGAAAACTGAGCTTGTTCAACACGTAGGCCAGCGGATTGCTCCACGAATAGTAGATGCGGTATGACAGGCTGGCCTGGGCCAGGTACAGGCGGGCCAGGCGCCCGGCGGAGCGGATCATATCGAGTTCAGCTCCCCGGTGATGCGGATGTGGTCGTGGACTTTGCCTTCCAGCCAGCGGGCGCCGGCCCACACCAGCCAGGCCAGCCCCAGGGCAATGCCCCACGAGCGGAGCAGCAGGTGAAGGTCCTGTTCGCCCATCAGAGCGGCGTTCAGCCCTTCCACCGCCCAACGCAGGGGCAGCAGGGCCGCAAGGTGCTGCATCCATTCGGGCAGGACGCGAATAGGGTACATAAAGCCGCACAACACGGCCACCGGAATCTCCAGAAAGTCCACGAAGGAACTGAACAGGCGTGACCAGGCCAGGAAGTTGGCCAGGAAAAGGCCGCTGCACCACATGGCGAAGAGGATCACCACCAGGGAGACCAGCACGGCCCAGGTGTTGACCCCGGCCAGCGAATAGCGGAACAGGAGCATGGCCGCCACAAAGGCGACCGCCATACTGACCAGGCCCATGAGCACGTTGGTCAGGGTGCGGATGGCCTCGACCGTGTGCAGTGAAGTCGGGCTGCCGATGATCAGTTCCAGGGTGCCGTCCCGCCGGTCGCGGGTGATGTCGAAGGTGGAGGTGAACACCAGGCCGCTCCACATGCCCATCACGCCGCCGCCGATGACGGTGTAGATCAAATCCGGCACCATCTGGCCGGCGGCGCGAGCCAGAAGCATGCCCACGGCGGTAAAGATGGCCGGCTGCAGGACCAACAGCAGCAGGGAGGTCCAGTTGAGGGCGCGTACCCGGATCTGGACCGCCATCTGCCGGCCGATGAGGCGCCAGGCGCTGCTGCTCAAGGCGTCTCCCCCTGGATGATGGCCACGTATACGTCTTCCAACGTCTGGTTGCGGACTTCCAGGTTATGCACGACCTGGGGCTTGAGGAAGGGCGCCAACGCTTCCAGGACCAGCTCCGGCTGGCGGGTGTGGATACACAATGATTGGGTGGCGGGAGCCGATTCGGTCATTTCGCAGGTGATCTGGCCGTCCAGGCTATGGAGACGCTGTAAGATGGGGGGCAGGTACTCGCGGTTGACCTGTACCACGATGCGCGACTCTCCACTGATGCGTTGCTTGAGCGCTTCCGGGGTATCCAGGGCGATGATGCGCCCGGCTTTGACGATGGCGATGCGCTCGCATAATTCCTCGGCTTCGGCCATGTAGTGGGTGGTGAGCAAAATGGTCTTGCCCTGCTGGGAGAGGCGTTTGACAATGGCACGCAGCTCACGGGCTCCCACGGGGTCGATACCCACGGTAGGCTCGTCCAGGAAGATCAGCTCGGGGTCGTGCAGCAGGGCGCGCGCCAGGTGCAGGCGCTGCTGCATACCGCTGGAAAAGGTCTCCACGCGGTCGTTTCCGCGTTGGTCCAGCCCGACCAGCTCCAGCAGTTCCGGGATGCGCCGGCGGGCCAGGGGCGGCTCCAGGCCGTACAGCTCGGCGAAATAGCGCAGGTTGTCCAGGGCGGAGATGCGCCCGTACAGGCCGCGGGCGCCGCCAAAGGTAAAGCCGATGCGCCTGCGCACTGCCTGGGTCTGGCGGACCACGTCAAAGCCAAGGATGCGCGCCGAACCCGCGCTGGGCAGGAGCAGAGTGGTGAGCATTTTAACCGTGGTGGTTTTTCCGGCTCCGTTAGGCCCCAGCAAACCAAACAGCTCGCCCTGGCGCACGCCCAGGGAGATGTCTTCGACGGCCACGGTCGTACGGGTCTGGTGGTTCCAAAAGCTGGTGCGGGTGGTAAATACTTTGCTCAACGCCTGGGCGTCGATTGCCAATGGGTCCAATCCATCCTCCCGGGGAAAACCGTGTCGAGAAACGGGCGTTGGAAAAGTCGAGTGGAAAAAGAAGCGGGGAAGTGCAGCGATGCAGGGTATATTTCCCCCGTCCAAGAAGGATTGTAATATTATATGCCAAATTTGAACCAGGATCAGCGGCCCCCGGCGGGCTGGATAGGGATTAGGCCACAAAAACCACGAATTGCGCGTAGCCATCAAAGCCCATTGTCAACTTTTACACACAACCCCTAATGGACATCAATACTCTATTTTACTGAAAATTTCCTCAAACCTATGTTTGATCAACAATGCTCCATAATAATTCAGATGATCATAATCCACATAAAGAGGGTATCCATCTTTTTCAACGATACAGCGTGTTTCATTACAAAAATCTTCAAAAAGATCTATAACTATCAGATTTGGGTGTTTTTCTTTTAAATGATCAACCATACTAAATACCGGTTGATATCTTTCGGAAAATTCATCAAAGGTTGGCGCAATAATTTGATTGATATTCCTATTAGTTCTTTTGGCAATTGAGGTAGTTTCAAATACTGAATACCCAACTTCTGGCATATCATTCACAAACACAACTAGTTTTCCGTGTTTCTCTAACTCTGAAATAATATTGTTTGTACCATATTCCAGAATATTTGAATAATTATCTGATTTGGAATTATCCAAATATGATATTTTTATATCGTTTCCTTTTTCATTTTTATATCGAGTTCCATTTGAATAAATTTGCCATCTTCCAAAAAGGAAAACTGTTTTCAAATCTGGTTGGTTAAGTATATATTTTAATTTTTGTTGATTATTGTTTTCACAATTTGCGGTTTGATCCACGTCAACTTCAATTAATGGAGGACAACCAGGTTGGTATAAAACAATACCATGAACTTTAAAAGATTTTGAGATTTCATTAATAATAAAGCTTGGACCTAAAACGTGAGAATCACCGAATAGAACGAAAGAAACAGGTGCATCAATTAATCCAATATCACAAAAATTATAATTATTCTGAGCATTTTCTGTATCGAAATGTTCCTGCCAATAGAGATTAGTTAAACACTTAGATAAATTGTCATCTGGTCCATATAATAAAGAAGACCAGAAATAATTAGGTAGAGGATCGGTATTACGCCAGGGGAGAGAATCATTTTCAAAAAAAACAAACCCGACCAAACCAAAGACCAAGGTGATGACCAACCCAAAAGTAAAAACAAAATTCCTATCATAGGTTTTCTTATCTCTGAAAGGAATCTCGATGAATTTCCAAGCAAGTGTAGAAATCAGAAATATTGCGGAAATCAATAAAAAATTCTGCATATTAGAAAGCGGTAGGATATTGTAATAACGAGCAAGGACAATCAAAACCCAGTGCCAAAGGTAAAGAGAATAGGATATTTTTCCGATAAAGACCAGTGGTTGCCAACTGAGAACAGAACCAATAACCCTATCTCCCTCGGTAGTAGCATAGATAATCAAGAAGGCACCAAAAGTTGGTGCTAATGCAGCTACCCCAGGAAAAGGTGTACTAGAAGTAAAAGTAAAAATAGCAAAAAGGATCAGTGCTAATCCCAAAAATCCTAGGACGTTGTTGATAAATTTTTGCTTTATCGATGGTAGGGTCCCTATTGCAAGGATGCTACCTAATAACAGCTCCCAGGCACGAAAGGGAAGTAGGTAAAAATCCGCTGAAGCATCCTTACTCAGCCAGACCTGACTTAGAAAAAAGGATACAGTGGCAAGAACAATTAGTACTGCCTTGAAATTCTTCTTGAAAAATCGCCAAGTGAACATAAAAAACAAGGGAAAGAAGATGTAAAACTGTTCTTCAACCGCCAAAGACCACATATGCAAGAGAGGCTTGAGTTCCGCAGGAGTATCAAAGTAACCAATTTGTTTCCAGAGCATGAAGTTTGAAGTAAAGAAAGTGGTGGAGATAATGGATTCACTCATGCTCTTAAAAGTAATTTCATCAAAAAGCCAATAACCGGTTATAAAAAGAAAAAAAAGGACAATAAACAAAGCTGGAAAAATACGTCTAATGCGCCGTTCATAGAAGTTAGCAATTGAAAAAGAACCATTTTGAATTTCTCGGAAGATAATGCTGGTAATGAGGAAACCGGAGATCACGAAGAAGACATCTACCCCAACATAACCACCCTCAAATCCCTTGACTTTGAGATGGTAAAGGATGACCGGAATCACAGCCACGGCACGTAAGCCATCGATTTCTGGGCGATACTTTAGTTTGTCTGGTTTTGTAGAGCTGGAATTTTTTATATTCAAAGATAAACTTGGAAATTTTTTCTTTATAATTACTCCTAAAGTTAATAACAAGACACCAATAACAGAGAAAAAGATACTATGATTTGTGAAAGAAATAGAACCATCTACAAAGATCGAATAGTTCAATCCACCCAAGATGAAAAGGAACCCAATGAAGAAAATGATCTCCTGGAAAATAAAATCATTCAAAAGAGTAAAGGTCATCTTAAAATGATCGTTCCCGAGAATATCTCTTTTAAGAGCTTTAAAAAGAGACAATAGAAGACCAGACACAATCACACCCACAATGATCAGGGCTGCTTGGATAGGGCCAATGACTATTGGTTTTCCTACGAAAAAATCAAAAAATAATCCTAGGAATAATAATGTGTACCCAAGAAACTTGATAAAGCTACTGAATTTTTCTTTCATAATACCGAAATCCCACCTCTGATAAATTTTGCCAATATTTTCACCCTGGGAAAGTGTTGGTTGTGGCTGTACCCCTTCAATTTTAGCATCTTGCTTCTTTTTACACTTTTTTCGCAAACTATTTCATAAAATTTTAAGTCGGGATCGGTTTTTCCAAGTCCATTGTAAATAAAAATTACGGGATGAAACGCTATCGTGTGTCCTTTTAGGCGAAGCATCGTTCATACTATCCACCGGGCTTCCTAATTCATGGGCAGTTTCAATATCCGACTGAACAAATTTCAAATACCGATTTGAATACCGGACACTTTAACAAATGACGACTGCCATAAGGTACACAATGTTTTTTCCGGCCAAGGAAGAACAAGGAGTGAACCCGTGGACAATCGTCGAGTATATCGTACCAGAATGGCAATGAAACAATTGTATCCGACCCAGCCGAAAGGCCATCAAGCTCGCAGGCTGACCACCCTGGCGGCGCTGGTAGCCGGGATTGTGCAAGCACGAAGCTGCCAATTGCCCGCGATTGATTGCCCGCAAAACGCCGGATTCGGCCTAAGCGGATAGCCGCATCAAGCGCTATAGTTGCCAGGTGCAAAATGAGCGAATAGCGTATGAGGGCCATTACCTGCCTTTCGTGAGGGAGTTGTTGGCGCATCTTGTCGCGATCCGTGAATTGGTATTTGTCATCGATGGCAGCGAAGTCGGGAGTGGGTGCATCACCTTGATGATCAGTCTGCTGTATGGCAAATGGGCCTTGCCGATTACCTGGTTGGTGGTCAAAGGGCGCAAAGGACATCTGGCGGAGCAGGTTCATCGCTCTGATCGCTGCGATTGGAGCTTATTTCGTCTTGGGTTGGCCTTGT
>JAAZNB010000466.1 GCA_012798515.1 Chloroflexota bacterium | reverse complement strand
CAGCTGACCAAAATGGCCAGTTCTTCATGTTATACTCCTGGCCATGAAAGCCGCGATCGCGCTCCTCTCCGGTGATCGGGTGCAGAACTACACCCGGGAGTTTGTCTACCAGTTAAGCACCCGCTGGGGTGTGCCCTTCTTTGCCTCGCTGCTCCCCTCGCACATCAGCCTCAAGCAGCCGTTTACCTTTGAGCACATCGACTCGCTGGGGCGCTTTTTCGACTCCTTGGCCGCCAGCATCCGGCCCTTCGAAGTGGCGTTGGATGGGTTTTACACGGAAATGTGGAATGGCTACGGCATCCTGGGGATGAACGTGGTCGAGACGCCCGAACTGCGAGCGCTGCACAACCGCCTCAACGCAGAACTGCCCGGCGTGGTGAAGGATGCCAGCGCGGCGCACGATGGCGCGGCGTATCGATTTCACCTGACCATCGAGATGGGGAAAGTGGCCGGCGCCAATCCCTTCCAGGCGCTGTACCACGAGATCTCCGGCCAACCCGCCCAGCTCAAGTTCACCGCAGGCGCGCTGGCCATGTTCTTTTATCCCCAGCGCAGCGAGCTCGACTCGACCTTCATTACCTACCGCATACAGCCGCTGGGGAGATCATTTTTTTAGCAGCCGCCCAATCATTTTGATGACCCCCACAACGCCTTCCGCAAATGGAGAGCGCTTCTCCCTTCTATTGCGGGTAAAACCAAATCGTAAGATCCCAACCGGGAATAACTGACGCACTGGTTAATCGGCTCTGGCCTGGCGGAAGATGAAATTGCCAGCCTGGAAGGGATAGAGAGCCAATGCGTGTCTGGTTCCCGGATACTCACCCCCAATGGAAGCCCTGCAAATTGAGCTCCGGCGGCCGGCCGGCCCCACCCGCACAATGCCAATGCCGGCGCAGCTCAACCAAACGCCCCATTGATTCGCAGGGGCGGGCTTACGCTCGCAATATTCCCGGGCCAGCGAAACCGAACTGCGCCGCAGGCTGGTAGGCCCGCGGCCTGGAGAAGAAACCGCAGGTAAGGTTTCTGGACAACTGCATTCATGGCGAGAGCTGGCCGGTGAAGGTCGATTGGCGCCCGGGCGAATCTCACCCACAAAATGTTTTCCGGTGAGGTTCTTAATGTGTTCTTTATACAATGAAAAATGAACGATCAAGACGCCTTAATTAGGCCTTAACATAGCGTATTAAAATTAATCATGTGGATATCTATGAATCTATCCCAATATTCTTCCTGGCGTGTTTTTGTCGAGCTTCGCTCGACAAAAACACGCCAAAGAAATATTTTCGGATGGGTCGTAAGTAATTGGATATTCCCGGCTACACTCCCGCATTAACGTGTAGATGATAACGTTGGCCCCGTTGAGAGCGCCGGCTGTTACGGGTTATAAACTGTCGAAGGGAAGAAAACGTGGGTAAGAATATTTTATTTATTTGTGGCACGCTCAATCAAACTACCCAGATGCATGCCATTGCACGCGAGTTGCCTGAGCACAACTGTTTATTCACCCCGTTCTACCTGGAAGGATTCACGACCATCCTGCACCGCTTGGGCTTGCTGGAAAACACTGCGGTGGGCGGCAAATTGTCACGAAACGTTTACCGCTATCTGGCCGAACAAGGCCTTCCCGTAGATTCGGGCGGTAAGCGGGATGATTACGACCTGGTGGTGATGTGCACCGACCTGTTGGTACAAAAAAATCTCCGCAACAAGCGCCTGCTGCTCGTCCAGGAGGGCATGACCGAGCCGGAAGGCCTGCGCTACGCCGGGGTGCGCTTGCTGGGACTGCCACGCTACGTTGCCAATACGGCTTCATTCGGCCTTTCGAACGTTTATCATCGCTTCTGCGTGGCTTCTCCCGGCTACCGTGACCTGTTCATTCGTAAAGGTATCCCGCCCCAAAAATTGGTGGTGACCGGCATTCCCAACTTCGACAACATCGCCACCTGCCTGGACAATGATTTCCCCTACCATGATTACGTGCTGGCAGCTACCTCACCCACCCGGGAGACCTTCCAGCGCGACGACCGGTGGGGCTTTATCCAGAAGGTCATGGAGGTGGCCAATGGCAGGCAGGTCATCTTCAAGCTGCATCCGGCGGAGCAGGAACGCCGTTCGCGCCGTGAAATTGAGCGGCTCGCTCCTGGGGCGCTGGTGTTCCAGGACGGCGACATCAACGCAATGATTGCCAACTGTGCGGTGCTGATCACACAGTTCTCGACCGCCACCTATGTTGGCCTCGCCCTGGGGAAGAAGGTGTATTCCTATCTTGACCTGGAGGAGCTCAGCCGGTTAATGCCGGTGCAGAATGGGGGCGCGTCGGCCAGGCTCATCGCCGACGAGTGCCGCAGCCTGTTGGCGGAGCCATTGCGCATTTCGGCAACCACGCTGTCCCGCACCGGCTGGTTCTCCGGGAAGATCCAATCGCGATGGCTGCACCGGCCGCGGTTGAGTGGGCTGGAACAGGTCTGACCCGGCGGTCCTCAGCCCCGGTGCAAACCGGCTACGTTCCGAAGATATTTGCCCATCACTTTCGCCCCGATGGGCAGTGGATTTACTGCACGGGCTCGACCCTGCAAAACCGGAGCGCCCTCCAATCCTGGAGGGCGCTTTTGCTATATAATATGTAATGTAGACATGCGATCCCAAATTGGTAAAACATGGAACAGTAGCAGCTTTATCATACGATGATAAAGCGTCCCCGCTCGCCCTGCCGTCAGGCGCCGGAGGGGTCCCCAAAACTGACCAACAGGGAATAAGGTATGAAAGCAGATCCTCCGCCCCCCAACGTTTCATCCCCTGGTGTAGAAACCGCCTGTGGTTGTCCCCCCGCCATCGAGAACACAGCCCCCCAAACCGGTAGGCCACACAAAACCGGCTGCCTGGTTTGTGGCGCTGAATTGATCTACTTTGAGACCAACCAGGATCGCACATGCTATTATTGCGGCCAAATTGCGCAGGCCAATGCCCAATGCACCCACGGCCATTTCGTTTGCGACCAGTGCCATCGCGCAGGCGCAGTGGAAATCATCCGGAACGTCTGCCTGCACAGCCAGCAGGCTGACATGGCGGTCCTGATGCAGGCCATCCGGTCGCACCCATATTTTCGAATGCACGGTCCCGAGCATCATTCCATGGTGCCCGCAGTTATTTTGACTGCGCTGAGAAATAGCGGATACCCCATATCAGACGAACAGATCATTACGGCCATCGAGCGGGGACAGACCATCGTTGGTGGCTCCTGTGCATTCCTCGGGGCGTGCGGTGCCGCCATCGGAGCAGGGATCGCCCTTTCTCTCGTGTTGGGGGCCAACCCTTACGCGGGTGACAGGAGACAGGTGACGATGCAAGCCACACAAAAAGCGCTCCAGAGAATAGCCTCCTTGAATGCGCCCCGTTGTTGTCAACGGGATGCCTGGCTGGCGCTTAAAGAGGCGTCTATATTCGTGCAGAAATATACCGGGAAATTATTGACCGTCGAGCTTTTTCCGTGCGAACAGTTTTTGAAAAACAAAGAATGCATTCAAGCACGTTGTCCTCTGTGGCCCTCGAATCAGTAATAGAGTGAAGCCGTTACGCCAACCTCTGGGCTTGCATTGAAATTCAATCCTGATCCAGCAGAACCCCGTCGTTGTCTGCACCGGGTATGAACCGATACAAAAATTCGTTTTTCTCTTGGGTCCCGAGACCGTTTTTTTTCGATACCTTACACTTGTTTAGCCCCTACATCCCAATTTTGTCCGTGACCGCCCGCTGCAAAAACCTGCGTTGGGCGGTGGATTGTAAACATCACAACACACTTTAAGGGGGACAGCCCCGGACAGGAAAACAGGATGAAAAGCGTTCATGTTTTGTTGGGTTTGTTCATTACGGCTGCCATGCTTCTCTCTGCTTGTGGCTCATTGCCTCTGCCAACCCCAACCGAGACGGCGACTCCCTTGCCGTCGAATACACCCTTGCCTACAGCAACGTTCACACCTACGCCCACAAAGACGCCCAAACCCACGAACACACCAACCATTAAACCAACCCTTGCGTTTGGCGACCCCATCAGCATTGTAGATGGCGGATATTCTATCCGTCCACCCCTGGGGTACGAAGTTCAAATTCAAGACGGCCATGTTGATATATCTAACCAGCTGATCACAATCTTAATATCATTTATCGGTGGGCCATCTCGTCCCCCCCAAATGTCGGCAGAGGATACATTGGATTATTTTTTAGCGGGAATCTTTGAGATGACTGATGGTGAATACCAAAAGGAAAACCCACAAACCATTGTAGTCGATGGTGCACAGGGATTAATTTACGATATTACAGGCACGCTTTTCTATGCACCATTCCGCGGTCAAGCTATCATCGTCATGCCTGGCGACCATCAACTTCTGTTTGGTGTGGGCGTTGCCAATACCGGAAAAGATAGAAACCGGTGGAAGAATGAAGGTAGCCAGGTTTTTGGCGGATTGGTTAATTCAATCACCTTCTCCACATCCGAACCATATCAATCTTCCACCAGTTGTTTTATCTCTACGGATAAAACCTACGGATATACCCAAGAAAATCCAATCAAGGTGGGAGGAGATGCTATCGTCGGACCTTCACGTGAAAGAGCCTACCTGGATAATTTGTTAGCCCCAGACGGTGGAAAGATTTCTTACCAGAGAACCGGGTCTATGACTTTTGGAAACACAATTCTCGACGCGTATGAGGTAATCGTTGCCGGTGAGAAAGTAACCCTTTATATTGACGAATACGCTTATACGGAACCACAAGCACCTGCGGGTTTTGCCTGTGCTGGCGCATTTCTTTTTTCCGAACCCTGAGGTAGCGGAGAGCAGCCCTTCCCCCAATTTCGTGGGGAGGGTGCTGCTCACTATTGACACCAGCACGCCATGGGTACACAATAGCCTGGAAAGGACTACACGGTGATGCTACTACGTGTGGCTAAAAAGCATCCTGATGGCTCATTGACCGGGATGGCCACACCGGTAGGGGAAGGTTAAGGTCAGCAGCATGAGCGCCATTGTAAAACTCGGTGAGATAATCGACGCCATGGAATCGGCGAGCGATATGGTGGATTTTTACCTCGACCGGAGGACCGGCGAAGTGATCATGATCACTCAAGACATGCAGGTGGACATGGAAATGGGGGAAGACCTGGATGCCAGTTTAGATTGGACCCACGAGCAGGCTCAGCAATACCTGGAAATCAAGGACACAGAGAACTGCCTGCGCCTGCCAGATCAGTTCGAAATCCACGAATATAGCATCATGGAAGACTTCATCGAGACGATTGAGGATTACCGCCTGCACACGGCTTTGTCGGACGCGATCCGGGGCCAGGGCGCATTCCGGAGATTTAAAAACCTGATCTACACCAAAGGCATCGAACAATCCTGGTTCGATTTTCGCGCCAGGGCTTTTAGAGAAATGGCCATCCAATGGCTGGAAAGCCATAACCTTGCCTATACAGAAGCTTGAAACCCTGCGCCATGGATCCGTTGAAACGATGACCAATATCCATTGCCCTGGCCTGTGGAAGCTGCCACGCTCACCCGAATAACCCTCCGCGCCTACCAACCCTTCTGACAACGGTAGAAAGAGAATATGGTGAACTGGATCAAACGCAATGCGGTAGTGGCATTTTTCGTCCTTGCTTACGCGGTCGCGTGGAGTTTTGAAATCCCCCTGGCCCTGGCCCACTTTGGGCTGATCCGGGCGCAGATCCCCACGTGGCTGCACTACTGTGCCGCGCTGGGCCCGCTGAGTGCGGCCCTGATCATGACCTGCCTCACCGCAGGCGCTGCCGGCCTGCGCCGGCTGGCAGCCCGTGTCTTCCAATGGCGCATCGACCTCCGCTATTACGCTTTCACCATGCTTGCGCCCGCCGGCCTGTTTGCATTGGCCTGTGTGCTGAACCGCGTGTTCACCGGCAGCT
>JAAZNB010000465.1 GCA_012798515.1 Chloroflexota bacterium | reverse complement strand
CCAGACACACAGCTGCCCGGCCGGAAGGTTCCGGCCGGGCAGGTACTCAGACATCCCCCCACGAGCCGAGCGGGGGGAATACCCGGGTTCGAAGATTAGTCAGCCGCCCCGGATTTCAAAGGAGCTGCCTTCAGCGCTTCAGGCTGCGCTTCGGAGGCGAAGAACAGATCGTACAGGTAGCCCGCGATAGGAGCGCTGATGAAGGGGATCAACACCGGCGGGATCAGCCAGTACAGGCCGTCGAACAGCCCCTGTGTCCCCGAGATCAGGCCAAACAAGCGTGGGCCGAGATCGCGGGCCGGGTTCAACGAGTACCCGCTGGGACCGCCCAGGCACAGGCCGATGACCAGGATGATACCCCCCACGACGAAGGGGCCGGCTTTGCTCATCGCACTGTTGCGCCGGTCACTGGTGGCCAAAACGCCCCACATCAGGATCGTGGTGCCCAGGAATTCGGTGATGCTGGCAGTCAGGATGGAATACTGCCCGGCGCTGGCGCCATCCGGCCCATAGAAGGCGCCCGGACCGGTAGTATAGATGTTGGGCAAGCCCGCAGCCACCAGGCCCTCACGGTAGGCCAGGTAGACGGCGAATGCCCCCAGAAATGCTCCGACGAACTCTGCCAGGATGATCGGCAGCAGTTTCGACCAGGGGGTGACCCCGCGGACGGCCATGGCCAGGGTAACAGCCGGGTTGTTGTCGGCGCCGGAGATCAGTCCAGACGCCGCCACCGCAAATGCCCAGCCAAAGGCAATGGTGTTCCAGTTATAAGAGGCTACAGCGCCTGCCAGGCGCGGCCCCAGGACGACGTTGGCCACAACCCCGTCCCCCAATACGATCAGCACGAAAGTCCCGAACGTTACGGCAAGTAGTTCTTTTGGTTTCATACCCTCTCTTCCTCCAAAAAGAAATATGTGTACATCGACCCATCGACCGAAAACAATCCTGTGTTTTCGGTGAACACCCGCGTTCTGGAGCACCCCCGTTACGCCCTATCGACCTGGTTGGGCAAACGTATCCTGAAGGAATGGTGGAGAAAGTACATCCGTACGGGCAGCAAGCGGTTTGACCAACCGGCGAATATCTGCCGCCGCCGTACAACGTTTCGTCATGAATCCATCATAGTCACCCCGAATAGGGTGAAGTTCAAAATTAGTTCGGAAAAAGTTCACATTTTTACCGGTTTTTTTCCTATCGACGCTCCAATCTGTGCCCTGGCAGGGTATACCCCGCTCTTTACGATCATGTATAATGAATCCAGTAAACTGTCCGGCTTGAAGTGTAAAAGTCTCTCCAACCAGATCTGTAAAACTGTTATTTTCAACCCAGCCATTTACATGGAAACCCACGCTTCCTCAATCGCTTTCGATTTGAAGACAATTCGTAACGTATTCCGGGAATGGGACTCGCTGAACGCTCTCGGTAAAAACCCCCTGGCCGGGATGGAGATCGTCCGTATGCGTCACCGCGCCGCCGGGTATACCCATACCACCATCGGGTATGGCCTGGCGCTACGCGAGGTCTTCCTGGCTGCGCTGGAAAGTATGAAGCCCAACGCGGACTCACCCAACGTCAAGGAGAAACGCTGGCGCCCCTACATTATTCTCACCGAGCAGTATCTCAATGGGCGCAACCCGGACTGGGTCAAGGACCAGCTGCACATCTCCAAAGGCACCTACTACAGTGAACAGGAAAAAGCCCTCACCCTCCTGGCAGAGACCTTCCAGCGCTGGGAGGTCGAGCGCCGCGTGCCCCAAAACCCGGCGACCCAGGAACAAAACGGCGGGACGCCGGCTCCTTTTATGGCGCCCCCGGCGCCTAACCAGGCCCTGGTCGGACGAGAGGAATTACTGGGCCAGCTCAAAGACCAGCTGTTGAACCACGGCAAGCACGGTAACGCGGCCCTGGTGGGCATGCCCGGCGTGGGTAAAACCGCCCTGGCCATCGAGCTGGCCCACGACCCGCAGATGCGCACCCATTTTCACGACGGCATCCTGTGGGCCGGGCTCGGCCGCCAGCCGGACGTGCTTTCCCTGTTGGGCGCCTGGGCCGGCGCCCTGGACCTGTCGTCCCAGGCCATTGCCGCCCGGCCCGGCATCCGTGAGCGGGCCGAATTGATCCACACTGCCATTGGCATGCGCCGCATGCTGCTGGTCATCGACGATGCCTGGCAGATCGACAGCGCCCTGGCCTTCAAAGCCGGCGGGCCCAACTGCGCCTATCTGTTGACCTCGCGCCTGGCCGATGTGGCCCTGGATTTTGCCCCCGGCCAGACGGTTACCGTCCACGAGCTGAGTCCGGAAGACGGCGCCCACCTGCTGCAGCAGGTAGCCCCGAGCGCCTTCGAGGCTGCCCCACAGGAAATCCGCCAGCTGGTGCAGTCTGCCGGCGGTTTGCCCCTGGCCCTCCTCCTCCTCGGCGGCTACCTGGAAAAACAAAGCTACGGCGCCCAGTTCCGCCGCATGAAAGACGCCCTGGCGCACCTGGAGGCCGCCCAGGCCCGCCTGCAAGTCTCCCAGCCCCGTTCTCCCCTGGAAGCGGCCGCCGGCTCGCCCGGTGCGCTGCTCTCACTGCAGAACGTGATTGGTTTTAGCGACGAAATGCTGGAAGAACGCGCCCATCACGCCCTGCTCGACCTGTCCACTTTCCAGCCCAAGCCCAACACCTTCTCCGAAGAGGCCGCCCTGGCCGTCATCGACGCCCCGGCCGGCTTGTTGGACAGCCTGGTAGATGCCGGGCTGGTGGAAAGCGCCGGACAGGGGCGCTACACGATCCACCACACCATCTACGACTACGCCTCGGTCAAGGGCCCCAGCCCGGCTGCGCAGCTGCGCCTGGTCGAGTATTTCACCGTCTTTGTTGAGACCAACGCCATGGCTTACGCCCGGCTGGACCAGGAATTTGCCAACCTCTTACAGGTCATCGAACTGGCCGGCACCCCGCCCTATTACGACCACTACATCCGCCTGGTCACCTGCATCTACCACTATCTGGAGGTGCGCGGGCTGTATACGTTATGCGAGAAGTACCAGCAGCAAGCCATCCAGATCGAAGCAGCGCTGGGAGACCGGGTCGGCCAGGCGAATTTCTTGTACCAGATTGGCAGCCTGGCAATCAAACGCGGCTCGTTCAGGGCAGCCCAGGCGGCCTTGCTGGAATGCATACGCCTGGTGCAAGATACACCGGCGCGCCGGTTGGAAGCCTGCACATACTGCGACCTGGGGCTGGCCTATTATTATGCGGGTGATATCCTCGCCGGCCGGGAAGCCGTTCAACAAGCCATCCGCCTCGACCGCGAGCTGGGACTGCCTGAAGAGGAAAGCTACACCCTGGTCGTAATGGGCTATTCCGAAGAATCGCAGTGTAATTACCGACAGGCGGAAATCTACCTGCGGCAGGCGTTGGAAAAATGCCAGGGACACCCCAATGCGCGTTGCGAAGGGTGGGCGCATTACAACCTGAGCATGATCTACCTGTCGATGGGCTATCTTCCCCGGGCGGTGGACGAAGCCGAACAGTGTTACCGGTTTTACCAGGCCATCGGCGACCAGCGCGGCATTGGCTGGTTACATTACCATTACGGGCGGGTCTACCGCCAGCTTGGAGAATACGTCAATGCTCAATCCGTGATCACCCAGGCCCAACACGTCCTGGGAGACCTGGGGGATGTGATGGGCCTGGCTTTTACCATCAACAACCTGGGTCTGGTGGCCGGAGAGCTGGGAGATTTCGATTCCGCCTGGCGGCAGACCGAACAGGCATTGGAACTGTTCGAAGAGGTCGAATGCGTCGGCGTGGCTGCCGCCAACTACAACCTGGGCGTGTTGTGCCGCAAGCTGGGAGATTACCACCGGGCCATCCCCTACCTGGAAAGCGCCCTGCAATACCAGACCCACACCCATTACGACCGGGCCGTGGCCAAATGCCTGGCTGAGCTGGGGTGGATCGACTACCTCCTGGGCCAGGGCGACCGTGCCCTGGAACGCTGCCAGCAGGCCCTGCAAGCCATACACGGGCTGGGGGCGCGGCCCAACGAGGCCCTGGTGGCCAACCTCACCGGACAGGTCCAGGCCGGGTTGGGCTGCCTGGACCAGGCGGCCCGCAGTTTCCGCCACGCCCTGGCCCTGCGCAAAGCCATGGGGCAGACGCACCTGACCCTGGAACCCCTGGCCGGGTTGGCGCAGGTAGCTCAACGCAAAGGGGATGCCCGCCAGGCGCATCTATACGTGGCAAAGATCCTGGCCTACCTGGACGCCCGCAGCGCCAGCGCCAGCCCGGACGTCGCCCTGGCCGGCGTCGACACCCCACTGCAGGTCTATCTCACCTGCTACCAGGTGCTGTGCCAGGAAGGCGATCCCCGCGCCACTGAGGTGCTGGACAGCGCGGCCCGGCTGCTGCACACTCGGGCCGGGCGGATCTCCAACCCTGTCCAGCGGCGTTCGTTCCTGGAAAACGTACCCGCCCACCGGGAGCTGGCCCAGCTGATAGAAATCCGCTGAAGGGCACAAAAATCACCATCCCGGACCGATGTTAAACATCATTCCCGCCCCCTCGGCTGAGAAGGCGGGAATGGAATATTCACCGGGTTGGAAACGGACCGGCGCCCGTTCTACTGTGCCGGATAGGTCTCGGGCAGCACGTCCTCAACCAGGATCTTGTGAAAGGCCGCGTATTGCTCGAAAGCCACGGAATGGCCGGCGTTCTCAAATGAATACAGGTGTTTTACCGGGGCCTCCAGCTGGCCGTACCATTCCAGGGCCAGGTCACGCCGGGCGCTCAGCTCAGCTTCGCCATCCAGGATGTAGACCGGGACGTCCAGGCGGGGCACGTCGCGGCGGAAATCGATTCCCTGGATCTGCGGGTAGAGCACGGTAAACATATCCTCCAGGCCGCGCAGCACGTTCACCTTCTCCACCAGGTTATATTCGCTGCCGAAGACCCCGAAGGGCCCCAGGTTGGCGGCCTGGCCGCGCTGGATGTAAGCCTGTGGGGGCGTATAGGGCCGGGAGAGCTGTTCGTAATACCCCATGACGAAGGCGTTGCCGTACGGGAGGTCGGCATACGGCGGCTCACCGTAGGCGCGCATGGTCTCCGCCAGGTGGGTATCCCCATTGCGTTCGGCCAGGGCCAGCACGTCATAATACAGGCGGCGGTCTGTCTCCCGCTGGCTGACCATCTGGCCGCTGCCGATGAAACCGTAATACAGCTCGGGAGCACGTTGAGCCGCCAGCACGCCCAGGGTGGTGCCCCACGATTCACCCAACAGGTAGATCTTGTCTGCGTCGAAACGCTGGCGTAGATACTGGGTCACCTCGATAGTATCCGTGACCATCTGCTCCAGAGTCAGGTCAGAGACCGGGTCCAGGGCTGCGTAAGATTTTCCCGTGCCGCGTTGGTCCCAGCCTACCACGATGAAATCCTGGCTGATGTCCTCGAAGATCACCCGCGGGTAAGGCAGGCTACTTTGCCCGGGACCGCCACTGAGATACAACAGCACGGGTTTGTCCACGCTGTAGCCGCGGATCATCAAGCCCTGGTCCTGGCCGCCGATGCGCACGGTGGTCAATTCGGCGATGCTGCCCGGTACCGGGTCCCCGTTGGCGTCCAGGATCGGCGGCGTGCTGGCCGGCAGGGCAATCCACACTGCCAGGGCGGCAATGATCATCCCGGGCAGGATCACAGACAGCCACCATTGCACCGGGAGAGCAGGCCTCCCGGCGGCGCGGCGCAGTGCACCGGCTTCGATCAGCCGGCCGGCGAGAGCAGCGCCGTAGACCATGGGTAAAATGCCAACCATGCCGTGAAAGCCCCGCCCCAGGAAGAAGGCCAGGATGCCATAGGCATTGTCCAAACGGATCGGCCCCACCGTCGGCTGGGTTGCGCCCAGATGGGCGAGCTCAACCGCGGCGACGTAGGCCAGCGGCGCCAGCAGCCCGGCCCAGCGGGAGCGCATGCACAGCCCGGCAAACAGGCCAATGATGAGCCCACTCGCCAGGACGAACAGGGCCTGCATCGCCGTGGCCGGACCGTGCGGCATCCACACGACCGAGGCCAGGCCGGCCAGGGCAGCCGTGCCGGCGCCTATACCCGCACGGATCCACATCTCTTTCACAGCCAGGCCGGCCGGCACAGCCGTGGACAACGAACTTTTGAACATCGGGGTTTCTTGCCTCATTTTTCATTCTCCTCTGGAATCGTCTCGACAGAAATCAATGGCAGCCCCAGGCTGTACAGCTTTTGCAGTTCGCCCTGCAAAGCCGCCTGATCGGGTAGCCATCCTTGTAAAACCGTCACCGGGCAGCCCTGCGGAGCTTCTGGGTGGGAGATCTGCAGTCCATCGAAGAAATCTTGCCAGCGCTCTTCCAGGATGCCCTGCACCCGGATGCGGTAGTAACCCGGTTGGTCGAAATGGATTTTTGCAGACATGCTTCCTCTAGCTCGATTGAGAGATCTATGCGCCACGTTTCCGGCTTCATACAACCCCAGTCTAGCGCCTCGCCCGGCCCGGGGCATCCACAAAACGTATTAATCGATGGGGTTAATTCCCCCTCCCCGGCCGGGGTTAATCCTCCGCCCCGTGTTACAATAGCCGTGACGACGCAGCCGCACCAGGGAAGCGCGATTCAAACTATCTTTGATAGGCTGTTGGCATGCCAATCCCCATCCTGACCACCAAGTTATATACGCCGCCGCTGCGCCCGGAACGGGTAGTGCGCACGCGCCTGCTCGAACGGCTCGACGAAGGTCTACGCCGCAGCTGCCGGGTGACCCTGCTGTGCGCCCCGGCCGGCTCGGGAAAAACCACCCTGGTGACCGATTGGCTGGCCCACCTGTCCACAGTCCCCGGCGCCTATCGCCCGGCCTGGCTCCTGCTCGACCCGGGGGACAACGACCCGCTGGTCTTTGTCCAGTATCTGTGCACCGCCCTGCAGCAGGTCGTCCCGGCCGCCGGGGAGAAGCTGCTCCAGGCCATCGAGAGCGGCGCAGAACTATCCCCGGAACACATGGTCAGGCTCCTGGCCAATGACCTGGCAGCTACGCCGGTGAGGATCCTCCTCGTGCTGGACGATTTTCACGTGATCCACTCGGCCCTGATCCAGGCCGCCCTCGGGCAGCTGGTGGAAATGCAGCCGCCCAATCTGCACCTGGCCATTACCACCCGTCAGGACCCCCTGCTGCCGCTTGCTCGCTGGCGCGGGCGGGGTCAGGTCAACGAGATACGCCTGGGAGACCTGCGCTTCAGCCAGGCCGAGGCTGTGCACTTCCTCAACCAGGGCATGGGACTGGGCCTCTCGGCCGGAGAAATTGCCCTCCTGGTCACGCGCACCGAGGGCTGGATCGCCGGGCTGCAACTGGCCGCCGTCTCGATCCGCCAGAGCGGCCCAGAGGGCTCACCGGCCCAATTCGTGCAGGAGTTCGCCGGGGACAACCGCTACGTGATGGATTACCTGGTCGACGAAGTTCTGTCTCACCAGCCCGCCGGGATCCAGGCTTTTCTGCTGCAAACTTCCCTGCTGGAACACCTGTGCGCCCCCTTATGCGAAGCCGTGCTGGGCGAGATGCCCGGCGCGGTACAGCCAGCCCAGGCCATCCTGGAAGAGCTGGAGCGGGCTAACCTGTTCCTCATCCCACTGGACCAGCGCCGGGAGTGGTTCCGCTTCCACCACCTTTTCGCCCAGCTGCTACAAGCCCGCCTGCACAGCCAGTACGATGCGGCTGCCATCCGTGAGATCCATCGCCGGGCGGCAGGCTGGCACGCTCAATATGGTTCCCTCGACCGGGCCGTCGATCACGCCGTGGCAGCCCAGGACTTCGAATGGTTGGCCGGGCTGCTGGAAACTGCCCTGAAAAAGCCGGCCGCCTGGTCGCGCGGCGAGGTGAGCCGCTTGATGGGCTGGCTCGAGCGGCTTCCCGCCGCAGTCCTGGACGAACGGCCTTTGTTGTGCGCCTGCGTGGCCCGTTGTCTGCACCTCTCCGGAAACACCGACGACGGAATCCCCTGGATCCAAACCGCCGAGCGCAGGCTGGCCGGTTGGCCGCCTTCGCCGGAAAAAGACCATTTGTTGGGCATCGTGGCTGCCAGTTGGGCGACCTGTCACGTATCCAGCAGCCACCAGCAGCAGGCCCTCCAGTCCGCCCAGGAAGCGCTGCGCTGGCTGCCGGCAACAGACCACGCCTGGCGCGGCCGCAGCCTGTATGCCCTGGCTTCGGCCTACGACGAGCTGGGAGACCTCGTCCGGGCGGCGGAGATTTACACCGACCTGATCGAGATCACCCGCCAGGCCGGCCCGGCTTTCCTCATGCTCAGTTCGATCAACGACCTGGTCTCTGTACGCATCCGCATGGGCCAGTTACGCCGCGCTGCGCTCCTTTGCCGGCAGGCCATGGAAGCCGCTGCTCAGGATGGCCCGCTGCCCCCGGCCGCCGGCCTGATTCAAATCGGCCTGGGGTTGGTGCAATACGAACAAAATCGCTTGGTGGAAGCACAAAGCACCCTCCAGGACGCCCTCCGCCTGGCGCAGCAAGGTGGCATCGGGCTGACGGCGCACAATAGCGGCCTGCTCACGGTCGTCTTCTGGAACTGCCTGGCGCGCAACGACCTGCCCGGCGCCGGGCTGGCCTTGCAGCAGATGGACGAATATCTCAGTACCCTACGGCCCCGCGCCGGTTTGCGCCAGGTCATTTTTCTGGAGGCCTCGCGGGCCGCACTGGCGCTGGCCGCCGGCGACGTGCAATCCGCTGCCGGGTGGGGGCGCACGTACCAACAATTGGGGCCGGTGGAGTTCAACTGCGAGTACCCCGACCTGGTCCTGGCCCGCACCTGCCTGGCGCAAGGCCAGCTGGAACAGGGGCGCGCCCTGCTCCAGCGCTGGCTGCCGGATGCCCGCCAACGCCGGCGTATCCGCAGCCAGATCGAGATTCACCTCCTGCTGGCCCTGTTCGCAGACCGGGAAGGCCACCCGGACCAGGCCCGGGCAGAGCTGAGGCAGGCCATGGAAATGGCCGCCCCCGAAGGCTACCTGCGCCTGTTCGTCGAAGCCGGCCGGCCGCTGCGCAGCCTGGCTGCCGCCCTGCGCCGGGAAGATGGCCCGGGCGAGCCGAAGGCCTTCCTCGACCAGATCCTGGATGCCATCCCCGTTCCCGAGACGGCGCCAGAGCACCCCGCCGCCCCGGCCAACCGGGCCCTCCTGGAACCGCTGACCGAGCGCGAGCTGGAAGTCCTGCGCTACCTGGCCGGCGGGATGTCCATCCCGGACATCGCCCGGCAGCTTTACCTGTCCCCCAACACGCTCAAAGCCCACACCAACCGCATTTACGCCAAACTGGATACCCACAGTCGACTCCAGGCCGTCAACAAGGCCCGCTCGCTGGGCCTGATCGAGCCACCGGAAGCCTGAAGACGCGCCCGGCGTCTTCGTTCCGGTCAAGCGCCCCTTTTAGTCGTTTTCAACACAGCCTGAAATACGGCTTTTTCGGGTTTCTTTCCCGACGCCCTATTGACAGGCAAGCTTTCCCTGGCTATAATGATTCTTAAGTCATTGACTTAGGAGTCATTATAGTTGAGCCCTACCCATCGTTCCGCCCAGAAAGAACGCACCCGGGAAAAACTCCTGCAGGTGGCTTTGAGCGAATTCAGCGCCCGCGGGGTGATGGCCACGCGCATGTCAGACGTCGCCCGTGCAGCCGGCGTCTCCCATGGCACCGTGTTTGCCCACTTCGAAACCCAGGCAGCCCTGATCACAGCGGTTATCGAAACCTTCGGACCGGCCATGACCCGCCGTATCCACGAGCTGGCCAGCGACCATGCCGGGCTGCGCTCCGTTCTCAGCGCCCACCTGGGCGGGATCCGTGAATACGAGGCTTTCTATACCCGCCTGGTGTTAGAAGCCAGGTTCCTGCCTCGGGCCGCCCGGGACACTTTCATCCTGATCCAATCGGCAGTCTCTTTCCACATCAGCCAGGTCGCCGAGGCGGAAATGGAAGCCGGCCACATCCGGCCCGCCTCTATCCCCCTGTTGTTCAACACCTGGGTTGGATTGGTACATTACTACCTGGCCAATGCAGATCTGTTTGCCCCGGGCGGCTCCGTGATCGACCGCTATGGAGACGCCCTGGTGGATCATTTCATCAACCTGATTTCAACCGGGCAAACCGGGCCCAATTCCCCGGTTCGTCCCGTTAAACACCTACCTCACGAGGAGCATTTCTAAATGGCAGCGCAAAATTCAATGCTGGTCTTTCAAAATGAAGCCCCCGGCGTGGCGGCCGCCTTCAATGGGTTGATCGAGTCGCTCACAACCCTGGATGGATTAGACGCCAAAACCAGGCAGTTGATCTACATCGGCATCAAGGCCGCTCAGGGCGACACCGGAGCGGTCATTGCCCATACCCCCATGGCCAAAGCCGCCGGAGCGAGCCGGGAAGAGATCCGGGATACCGTCTTGCTCACCCTCACCGTCTCCGGCGTGCGTGGCGTGGTCAACTGCCTGTCCCCGGCGCTGGAAGCATACGGGGATTGAAAAGGAGACCGGTATGAAAATCTGTATTGCCTGTGGGATGCCTATGACCCAACCGGAAGATTACCCTCTGCGGGACGAAAGCAAGGATTACTGTGTGCACTGCGCCCGGCCGGACGGCTCGATGCAGGACTACAACGAGAAGCTGGAGAGCCTGACCGGTTTCATTCTGCGCACCCAGGGGTTGGACGCCGGCGTGGCGCGTTCTGCGGCTCAGATGATGATGGCTAAGTTACCGGCCTGGCAGGGACACCCCCTCGAAGCGGGCCTGTGAGCGCCCGGTCATCCTGACCCGGGAAAGGACCCCGCCCCGGCGCGCCGGCTACGGCAAAGGTCGCCATAACAGCGAGAGGAAGATGGCGGCAGCCACCAGCAGCGCCCCAGCGGCGGCAAAAGCGACGCTGATTTCCGTAGTCTCTTCCCGGGTTATCAGGTAAGAGGGCAGGCTCTCGAAGACGTCCTGGAGCTCACTGGCGCTGGTGGCGGCGTAGTATTCTCCGCCGGTCGTGGCCGCCACCTGCTTGAGCATCTCCTCGTCGATGCCCCGGCGGAAACCACCCCAGCCGCCGAACGAAAAGGAACCGTTCTCCGTCCCAAAACCAATGGTATACACCCGCACGCCACGGTCGGCCGCCTGTTGGGCGGCCTCCAGCGGGTGCGGTCCGGTGGTGAAGACGCCATCCGTCAGCACCACAATGATATCCGGCACGTACTCGCCATCCGGCACAGGGGTCGGCTGGACCCCGGATGAGGTCTGGCTCACCCGGTTGTTCACATCGGCGATGGCGTCCAGGCCCTCGAGAATCCCACTGCCAATCGCCGTGCCCCGCCCGGTGGTCAGGCTCTCGACTACGGCCTGCAATTCTTCCTGGTCGATGGTGGGCGACAGGACCTGCTGGGCAAAGCCGGAAAAAGCTACGATGCCGATCTGGGTGTTGGACGTGCGGTGTTCGATGAAGGATTGCACGGCGTCCTCAGCGGCCAGCAGCCGGTTGGGCTGGATGTCGTCCTGCAACATGCTCCGCGAGACGTCGATGGCCAGGATGATCGTTGCCCGCCCGGCCGGCACCAGGGTGGTGACCACCGGGCGCCCCAGGGCAAACACCAGGCTCGCCAGGGCCAGTACGAATAATGCAAATGGGAGGTGCCGGCGCAGTTGCGATTGGGGCGGTAAAGCCTCGCGAATCAATACCAGGCTGGAATAACGCACCGCTGCCCGCCGCCTGCGCAGTGACCAGACGTACGCCCCCACCAGCAGTGGCACCAATCCCAACAAAAACAGGGATACGGGCCAGAGCAAATTCATCGTTTACCTCCCAAAATCCATACCCTTAAAACGATCTCTCCGGAAGTCCGGGCTTTCACGGCAGCCGGTTGAACCATAACAAAGAGAACAGCCCACCGGCCAGCATGGCCAGCAGGCTGGCCCCGGTGAGCACGGCGGTGACTTCGATTTTTTCCGGCTTGATTACCAGTTGCGGAGTGATCTCGCCGTACACAGCTTCGAGGTCCTCTTCCCGTTCGGCGCTGTAATACGTTCCCCCGCTCAGCTGGGAAAGCTGCTGTAGATTCGCCTCTTCCAGCCGGGTGAAGACGGTCATCCCCTCGACCTGCAACGTCGTCCCGGCCGTGCTGCCTACCCCGACCGTGTAGATGCGTACGTCGCGATCTGTGGCTGCCTGGGCCGCCGCAGCCGGGTCGGGGAACTCGTTGTTCTCCCCATCCGAAATCAAGACGATCACCGAGGCCGGGAAAGACCCTTCCGGCAGGTCGGTGAGCAGCTCCTGATCGTACTGGGCCGGCGTCTGGAGCACGGTCTGGGCGCGCAGGTCCTGGCCGGCATCGATGGCGATGGTCTTGAGCGAAGCTAAAATACCCTGCGCCAGTGAGGTGCCGCGCTGTGGCTCCAGGCGGTCGATGGCGGCAAGCACGGTATCCTGATCGTTGGTCGGCAGTTGTACCGTAAAACCACTGTCACTGAAGGAGACCACGCCGATCTGGATGGTGGCCGGCTGGCGTTTGACGAATTCCCGGGCAATAGCCTTGGCCGCCTCCATGCGGGTGGGCTCCCCGTCTTCAGCCGCCATGCTGCCGGACACGTCGAAGACCAGCATGACCGTGCCCTCCACCCTGGGCAGGTTGATGGCCGCCTGCGGGCGCGCCAGGGCGATGATCAGAATGGTCAACCCGGCCAGATAGAAGGCTACCGGTAGAATACGGCGCCGGGCCGCGGTCGCCGGGCCTGGGGTCTGCATCCCGCCCGGGCCGCCGAAGTTCAACGTCGAACGCTCCCGCCGCCGCTGGTAGCGGGTGTACAACAGCAGGAACAGGGGCACCAGCAGCACGAACAACAACATGGCCGGCCAGAGGAAGGTCATGCCCCACCTCCCACTGCCGCACGGCCGGCGCTCTGGCGCCGCTTGCGCACGGCGGCAAAACGCACGATCGCACGTACCAGGTCTTCATCGGTCGACAGCGACAGCAGATCCACCCCGGCGTGCTTGAAGGCCGCGTTTAGCCCGGCCTCGCGGCGCTGTGCGGCCTCGGCAAAGCGGGTGCGGAAGCGCCGGTCGTGCGTATCCACGTACAGCTGTTCGCCCGTCTCGGCATCCTCGACGTATACCGGGCCGATGTCCGGGAATTCCATCTCCCGCGCATCCCACAGGCGCACGCCGAGTACTTCGTGGCGCGCCTTGAGCAGGTGCAAAGGCCTTTCCCACCCCGCAACGCTGACGAAATCGGACAGGACGAACACCAGGGACCGTTTTTTAAACGTCTTCAACCCGGCTTCCAGCAGCGGGGTCAGGTCTGTCAACCCGGCCGGGGGAGAGGGCGGCTGCGTAAGCAGCTCGTGGAGCAAGAGCAGCACCTGGTTCCGCCCGCCCCGCGCCGGGATGGTGCGCTCGACATGGTTGCCATAAAAGATCGCACCCACCCGGTTGCCGTGTCGCGTCAGCAGGCGGGCCAGGGTGGTAACGAAGTCGATCAACACGGCGCGTTTCAGGCGCTGCATGTTGCCGAAGTCCACCGAGGGACTCAGGTCGAGCAGGAACCAGGCTGTGATTTCACGGTCTTCGATGTACTGGCGGATATAGGGGGTATCCATACGCGCCGTCACGTTCCAGTCCATGTAACGGATGTCGTCGCCGGGCTGGTACTCACGCAGGTCGGCAAAATCCACCCCGTAGCCGTAGAACAGGCTGCGGTAATCGCCCTGCAGCAGGCCATCCAGGCGGCGAACAACGTGCCAGTCGAGCCGCTGGAGAATACGCTCAGGCGTTGTCGCGGACGTTGGTGTGTTCATGTAATGGCACCACCGGGATCGGGATCCGGTCAAGAATCTGTTTGATTACCATGTCGCTGCTCACGTCGTCGGAGAGGGCCTCATACGAGGGCACCACGCGGTGGCGCATCACGTCCAGGGCCATATCCAGCACGTCTTGGGGCAAGGCATAATTGCGCCCGCGCACAAACGCCAGGGCTTTGGCGGTCAGGATCAGGTTGATCGAGGCCCGTGGGCTGGCCCCAAACAAGATGTAATGTTGTAACTCCTTGAGGCCGAAATCTTGCGGCTGGCGGGATGCCGTCACGATGCGAATGGCGTATTCGATCAGCGCCGGATCAGCGTATACCTGGTAAGCCTTCTTTTGCAGCTCGAGCAGGTCCTCGGTGCTCAATACTTTCTGCACCTCCTCGAGGAAGCCGGTCATGCGTTCCACGATGACGAATTCTTCGGTCTGGGTGGGATAACCTACCCATACTTTGAGCATAAAACGGTCGACCTGCGCTTCGGGCAGCGCATAGGTGCCTTCTGTCTCGATCGGGTTCTGGGTGGCCATCACCAGAAAGGGATTGGGGACAGCGTACGTCTCCAGGCCAATCGTCACCTGGCGCTCCTGCATCACTTCGAGCAACGCACTCTGCACTTTGGCCGGGGCGCGGTTGATCTCATCGGCCAGCAGCAGGTTGGTAAACACCGGCCCCAGGGAGGTGTTGAACTCCCCTGTCTTCTGGTTGTAGATGCGCGTCCCGATCAAGTCGGCCGGCACCAGGTCAGGCGTAAACTGGATGCGTTTGAAGTCGCCGCCGATCACGTCTGCCAGGGTCTTGATGGCCATGGTCTTGGCCAGTCCCGGCACCCCTTCCACCAGGATGTGACCCCGCGCCAGCAGGGCCACGACCAGGCGTTCCAGCAGGTGATCCTGCCCGACGATCACTTTCTTCACTTCATATAACACACGCTCGACCGGCATGCGGTTTTTTATGACCGTACTCTGATCCATTATTTCGTACCTCCTTGGCTGAGAAAGAACTACACATCGCCCTGCCGCCGGCCTACGGGCTGCAGCACGTCATCGAGTTATTCTGGTGACATTTTCCAGGGCGCGTATCAATACGGCAGTGATCCCCCACCGCCCCCGGCAATGGTAATGGGCACGGCAAAGCCGATCCCCACGAAGAAATCTTCCTCCACCGGGTTCAAGATCCCCACCACGATGCCGACCACGTGGCCATCCCGGTTGAGCAGCGGGCCGCCGGAGTTCCCCGGGTTGACCGCCGTATCGAACTGGATCAAGCCTTCCAGCCTTTGATCGCTCTCCGGCGAATGGAATGCCCGGTTGAACCCGGAGACCACCCCGGCGCTCATCGATCCGTACAGGCCAAACGGATTCCCAACCGCATAGGCTTCGTCCCCGATGTGCATGCTGTTGGGGTTGCCCAATACAGCCGGCACCAGCACCTGAGGCAGGCGGTCGGGACTCAACAGGGCAATGTCGTTTTCCGGCTGTTCCACCGTGATCTGGGCGTTGGCCTGGGTACCGTCGGCAAAAGTGACCTGGATTCCGGCAGCATCTTTGACCACGTGCAGACTGGTGAGGATGTCTCCCTGGTCGGTGACCACGACCCCGCTGCCCAGGCGGCCGTTGGACTCCCCGCCCTGGTCTGCTCCCCGGGCCTGGATCAGGACCAATGAAGGCTGGATGGCCTGGTAGACCCGCGCCGAATAAGCCGGCAGCGGGGTGGCGGAGGCCATCACCTGGGCGACGGTGTCATTCACTTCCTGTACAGTGAGCGGCTGCGGGCCGGGGAAAATGGCGTGATACAAGAGTAAAGCCAGTAAAGAAGCTGCAACGCCCGAAGCAAAAGGCAAGAACTTTTTGGTCCTGGAGATAAGATCTCGCATTCGGTCTCGCCACGCCCCTGGCCTGGCAGCTAATGGTTCTTTCGATTGAAAATCCATACTCGTATTCCAATCCCGGGCTACAAGATTCCCATCCCGCCCGGGCCAAATATACCTATGGACCCATCCGAAAATGATTGAGGAAGTCGCTTTGGGGGACACAATCCCCAAAGCGGAGAATCCCATTCTTCGAATGGACACTAAATCTATCGAAATTATAGATGTTATTTATGATAAGAAAATGAGATAAAACTGATAGAATCACCAGCTTTTCTGGAAACACGCCGGGGGCCGGGAATGCTT
>JAAZNB010000464.1 GCA_012798515.1 Chloroflexota bacterium | reverse complement strand
GATCTTTTGCCCGGTATGCTCGCTGACCCAGGCGTTGATCGTCTGGCGAGCGCTTTCGGCCCCGGTCTTGAAGTCCACCAGGTGCATGCCGGCGCCGTAGTTCTCGGCCAGTAAATCCAGGAAGGTGGGGTAGAAATCGTAGCCGGACTGGCCCCACAAGGAGTTGGCCAGGTCCAGCTGGAAGGGCTCGCCGTTCACGTATTCCGGCTTATCGGCGGCTTTGGCCGCCAGCTGTTGGTCCAGGGCGTTGAAAGCCGGATGCAGGCGCTCTGCCGGCAGGGAGAAGTGCAGGGTGCGGTCCATCTCGGCCAGGGTCTCGCCGCCCGCCCCGGCCCGGGTCATGGCCAGGGCCAGCGAGATGCTGTAGGGTGAATAGAACAGGTTGCCGTCCTGCCCGGCCAGCTGCTGGTAGAGGTCGAAAGCGAAATCGGTGTTGCCGGCCACCAGCCCGGCCACGTCTTGCGCCGGCGCCGGGGGCTGCTGGATGCGTTCCTGCTGCGACTGCAACAGGCCGGTCTGCCCGGGCTGGTCCGGTTCGTCTGTCTCGGCCGGGACGGGTGGGGCTGCGCAGGCAACCAGGGCCAGCACAGCGGCCGCGGCCAGGATGGTCCATACGGGGTGAGTCATGTCTTTTCCTCCTGGGGTGGGAAAGGTCGCTGCCAGGGCATGGGTTTCCCACCTGCCCTACAGACGCTGAGACAGGGGAAAAGTTCCGGGCCGGCCCCAGCCAGTCAATTAAAAGGCGGGGATGTGTGCATCCCCGCCCGGGCCGTTCTAGATTACCGCACGTTCAGGCTGCCCGAACCGTGGTCTTCGACCACGATGTGGACGTAGGGCCCGTCCTGGTTGAAATCCTCGGTCTCCCAGGCGCCTTCGTCTTCATCGCGCCCGTACTCGACCTTGTGCATGCCAGACAGGTGAAGGCTGCCCGAACCGCCGTTGCGCACCTCGACGCGCGCCGGGCAGTCCTGGGGGACGTCGAGGTCCTGGCTGCCACTGCCGCTGTTCAGGTGCACTTCTACGTTGCACGGCAGGGTCACGTGGATGGAACCCGAGCCGCTGGACAGGTTGGCGGTATACATCCGCTCGCTCTGCGGCAGGGTCAGGGTCAGGCTGCCGGAGGCGGTATCGACGGCAAGCGAAGACAGCTGCAAGTCGCTCAGGTCGGCGTGCACGCTGCCCGAAGCGCCGTCGATAGACAGGTCCAGGGGGATCTCGCCGGTCAGGGCGATGTCCCAACGGGCGCTGGGGTCGTAGTTGGACCACAGCCACTGGCCGGCGTCGGTGTGATGCACCAGGCGCACGCGCTTGTGATCGCCGGGGGTGACCTCCAGCTCCACGTCATCGTAGTGGGTGATTTCGGCATCGATCAGGGTACCCGATCCCGCCGCGGCATGGATGTCGCTGGGGAATTCGCTCAATTCCAGAGACACGCTGGCGCTGGTGGCGTTGCCGGTACGCTCGATCATCTGCTCGGTCACCACCTGCGGCGTGCTGTGGATGAATCCCCACGTGGTGCCGAAGAGCAGCAAGGCGGCCAGGAAGGCCACGGCCAACAATCCGATCAGGGCCCCGAGCAGGGGAGATTGGCGGCCAAAGATGATGTCCAGGCCAATGGCGATGAGTAACACCGGCCACAGGCGCAAGATCATGTTGATGTTGACCGGGGCGATCATGCCCAGGTTATACAGCAGCCACACGACACCGACGCCAATGAGCAGGATCGGCCAAAACATCGATCGATACTGGCGTGAATGCATACACTTTCCTCCTGTGTAGATTGACTTGGCTGGTCGAACTCGCCTCCGGGATCAGGAGTTATCGATCCAGGTTTATTCTACGTTAAATCCATATACGCAGGAACAGCGCCGGCGTTGCAGGGGAAAATGGTTCCCTTCCATCCGTGGGTGGCGGTGGAAGGATGCGTTTTGGAGCCCTCATCAGTGCGGGCAGGCATGCTTCTACCCCGCAGAGGTGCGCCCGACCATCCCATTTCCATCAGCCGGTCGGGCTTCCAAAGTGCCCTGCAGGGGTATTACAACGCCCCGCCAGGGGTGCGCCCGACCGAACACGGCTGGCCAGGGATGCCGGCTGACCCGCATCGCCTCGGGCATACCCCGTTTGCCATGGAGAACGTATACCCCGAGGAAGAGGTGCGTTGGCAACGCACCCTACAAGGTTTTCCCCGGGCCGCAGAGCCCCTTCTTTTAGCCGGTCGGGCTTCCAAAGAGCCCTGCAGGGGTATTACAACGCCCCGCCAGGGGTGCGCCCGACCGAACACGGCCGGCCAGGGATGCCGGCTGACCCGCATCGCCTCGGGCATACCCCGGTGATCCGGCCGGGAGCGTGAAAGTTGGCTTTCGCTCCGGGCGCGGGCAGGCCGGGGCGCGGGGGTGGCGCCCTGGCGGGCCGGAAGGGCCGCATTGTAGAGGATAACTAATGAAGGAAGGAAATAACACTGCGCGGCCTGTCTCCAGGCCGCGCAGGTGGGTTGGCTCTACCGGTTGGGTCAGGCCAGG
>JAAZNB010000463.1 GCA_012798515.1 Chloroflexota bacterium | reverse complement strand
TACCCGGCCGGGGCCGTCACCAGGCTGACTTTGACCTGCAAGGCGGCGCACAACGCCTCCGTGAGCCGGCTGCGCCGCACCACCCGGGGAGCCAGCTGCGGCATTTCCAGTTTCGTCGCCAACAGGTCGTCTAAAGGTAAAGTCATGGAATGATCTTCCTCGCCTGACTCATCCTGGCAGCCATCCTTTATTCATCCTCGAATCATACCGGGGGTTATGTTTTTCACCTGCTCATTCTTATTATACTGATTTAGACCATTCGATTTTTACCTGAATTCGAGTTAAAGCTACACAAACCCGTCGCAGGGCGCGCGTACCTCCGCTGCCGGGCCTCGCCGATCAGTGCCTGGGCCAGGGAGCGCCGGGCGCCCGCTTCCAGGCAGTATTCTTAAGGAGAAGAACATGAGCAAAGCAGACGAGGAGAAAAAAGGGTTAAGCCGGCGAGACTTCTTGAAGACGACTGCCATGGTCTCGGCCGCCGGCATGCTGGGGGGCGTGCTGTCCAAAGGCCCCCAGCCGGTCAGTGCGGCCTCCGGGGAAGCGCTGCCCGCCAGCGGCCAGCCGGCGGCGGCTGAAGAAAGCAGCTGGCGAGACCGCCAGGGCAGCGTGCGCATCGAGAAGCTGCTCGAGCCCGGCTACATCGGCAAGGTGCAGACGCGCAACCGCATGATCAAGACGGCCGCCTACGGCTGGATCCTGTGGGACGCCGAAAAGGCCGCGTTCCGCGACGAAGGCCTGGCCTACTACGAGGCCATCGCCAAGGGCGGCGTGGGGCTGATGATTATGGAAGACCCCGCCTTCCGCCCGGACACCATCGGCCGGCCGCTGTTCGAAGATAGCTCCATCGCCGTCGAAAGCCGCCTGGTAGACCTGATCCACCGCCAGGGCTGCCCCACTTTTGCCCAGATCACCGATTTCCGGCCCCTGATGGGCATCGCCGCCTCGTCGGAGTATTACTACCCCACCCGGCTGGACATGAACAACGCCCTGCCCAAGGCGCTGACCATCGACGAGATCCACGACAACACCCGCATGGTGGCCGACTGCGCCGAGCGCTGCCAGAAAGCCGGCTACGACGGCATCGAGATCAACACCGGGTGCAGCCACCTGTTCGCCACCTTTACCTCGCGCTTCTGGAACAAACGCACGGACGAGTACGGCGCGCAGAGCTTCGAAAACCGGGCTCGCATCGTCACTGACATGCTCCAGGCGGTCAAACAGCGCTGCGGGGACGATTTCGCCGTGGGCATCCTGATGAACGGCATGGAAGTCAACCTGTTCGAGCTGGGCAACAACGCCGATTGCAGCACCGTGGAAGAAGCCGTGGAACTGGCCAAACTCTACGAGCAGGCCGGGGCCGACTCGATCCAGGTGCGCAGCCATTCCATCGGCAACCACATCAACGGCTTTTTCCCGGATTACTACTACATGTTCGGCGAGGAGGCCAACAACGGCTACGGCATGTCCATGGATATCCAGAAGTATTGGCCGCAGTTCGTCACCGCATACGACGGCGCCGGGGCCTTTATCGACACGGCGGCGGTGATCAAACAGGCGCTCTCCATCCCGGTCATCACCGTGGGCAGCATGGACCCGCGCCTGATCCCCGACGCGGCCGAGATGGCCCTGCGCGAGGGTAAGATCGACTTCGTGGCCATGACCCGCCCGCTGACCGCCGACCCGGACCTGCCCAACAAGATCGCCGCCGGGACGATGGAAGACATCCGCCCGTGCACCTACTGCATCACCTGCTTCCCCATGACGCGCTGCCGGGTCAACGCAGCGTCCACCCGCGCCAACGGCCCGGAAATGCCGGAGGGCTACGTGGTGCCGCCGGCGGCCACGGCCAAGAAGGTGCTGGTGGTAGGCGGCGGGCCTTCCGGGATGGAAGCCGCCCGGGTGGCGGCCCAGCGCGGCCACGCCGTGAGCCTGTACGAGAAGACCGATCGCCTGGGCGGGTTGATGCCCGTGGCGGCTATCGTCAAAGGCCGGCACGAGAAGGTCATGGACTTCGCCAATTACCTGGCCAACCAGGTGCAAAAGCTGGGCGTGGACGTCCACCTGGGCCAGGAAGTGACCGCCGAGACGATCGGGCAGCTCCAGCCGGACGTGGTCATCGTGGCCACCGGCGGGGCCAACGCCCTGCCGGACATCCCCGGCATCGACCATCCCAAGGTGGTCAGCAGTGAGGCGCTGCACAAGACCCTGGAGCTGGGGCTCAAGGTGGTCAGCCCGTTCACACTGCGCACCCTGACCAATTTCTTCATGCCCCTGGGGCAGAAGGTGGTCGTCATCGGCGGAGAGATCCAGGGCGTACAGCTGGCCGAGTTCCTGGCCCAACGCGGCCGCGACGTGACCATCGTGGACGCAGGGCCGCAGGAAAACCTGGGCCTGAACCTGCCCGATTACGTCAAAGAGCGGGTCATCCTCTACAACCAGTCCCACGGGGTCAAGACGATCATGGGAGTGACCTATCACGAGATCAACGACCAGGGCCTGACGCTCACCACCAGTTACGGGGTGAAGAAAACCATCGCGGCCGACAGCATCGTCATCGCCATTCCCACCGCGCCCAACACCGGCCTGGCCGACAGCCTGAAGGGCCTGGTCCCCGAAGTCTACACGGTGGGCGACTGCAGCAAGGCGGGCGTGATCGTGGACGCCATCGAGACCGGCAATCTGACGGCCCGCAAGATCTAGGCACCCTAAGGAGAAAGGATCATGGAGAAAAATTTCAAGACCGGCGCCATCCTCACCATCGTCACGGGCGGATTGGGTATCCTGGCGGGGATCGTGCTGTTGGCCATCCTGCAATACGCCTACCTGTGGGGCATCGTCCTGGCCGGGGCCCTCTTCGAGCTGGTCCTGGGCCTCTTCACGGCCGTCGCCGGGGTCTTTGCCCTGCGGGGCAAAGCCTGGAGCCTGGCGCTGGCCGCCGCGGTGATCGGGATCCTGGTGTTCTTCCCCACCGCTTTGTTAGCTATCCTCTTCCTCGCCCTCGGACGAAAAGGCCTGCGGGCCGTTAACGTGGCTGCCTGAGAGGGTCCCCCGATTGGGCAGCGGGTCGCTCGTCTGGGCCCGCTGCCCGTAATCATGATTCCGGCCTTCGCTCCATTTTGGGGGCGAAGGCCGGTGGCATTTTATCGGGAGGATGTATGCCTGGACGCCGGGCTTACTCCTCCGGCGTCAGCACCACCACGGGGATGTCCCGCTCGGTCTTGTTCTGGTAATCTGCATAGCTGGGCCAGATGCCTACCATCACAGGCCACAGGCGGGCCTTTTCCTGCGGGGTGGCAGTATGCGCCCGGGCGTTGAACTTGTCGCCGAACACCTGGACTTCCACTTCCGGGTTGTCGCGCAGGTTGAGATACCAGTTGGGATGTTGCGCTGCGCCGCCTTTGGAGGCGACCACGACGTAGTTTGCGCCGTCCCGGCCGTAGATCAAGGCCGTGCGGCGCAGTTTACCGCTCTTCCGGCCGCGGGCGGTCAGCAGCAGCGTGGGGACGCCGGGGCGCCATTCGTGCCCGTTGGCCCCGTCGCTCTCCAGGTACTGGTGGATGTGCTGGCTTACCCATCCGGTCGGGTTATCATAAATCTGTTCTTCGTGTTCCATACGATTTTCACTCTTTCGTTACGTCCATCTATCCGTCCCGCCCGGGCAGGCGGGGACGGCCGGCTATATTCGCACTATTATAGTATTCATTGGG
>JAAZNB010000462.1 GCA_012798515.1 Chloroflexota bacterium | reverse complement strand
GGGTCCAGTCCCAGGGCCCTGGCCCGCGACCAGGTCTCGCCGGTGACCACCGCCCCGGCCGCCCCACTGGGACCATCTTCGCCATCCGTCGCCAGGGTGATCAGGGCCACTTTTTCGACCCCTTCCAACCCCTGTACGGCTCCCAGGGCCGTCTCCAGGTTGCGCCCGCCCAGCCCGTCGCCGCGCAAGGTCACGGTGGTTTCCCCACCGGCCACCAGGCAGGCCGGGCGCGGCAGGATACCATCCCCGCCGGCCAGCTCACACAGGATGCCCGCCAGCAGACCGCCCACCACCGCCGCCTCCCCCGTGACCCGGGTACTCAATAGACCGGCGTGAAACCCTTGCGCCCGGGCGGCTTCCACCGCGGCTTGCGCCGCCAGGGCATTGCTGGCCACGACCTGGGTGTTGGTGCGCGCCAGACGGGCATCCCCCGGCTTGGGCGTTTCCCAGCCCTGGGTGCGCGCCTTGCGCAGGTAGGCCTCCACCTCTCCCGGCAGATGGCCTCCCAGCCGGTATTTCTCCAGGATGTGGTCCACGTCGTCCAACGTGCTCCTATCGGCCACAGTCGGCCCGGAAGCAATGACGTCCAGCGGGCTGCCTACCACGTCCGACAACACCAGGGCCACTACCTGCGCCGGGTAAGCCTGGCCGGCCAGCCCGCCGCCTTTGACCTGGTCCAGGTGTTTGCGGATGGCATTGATTTCGTTGATGTCGGCGCCGCTGGCCAGCAGCTGCTGGGTGAGCTGCTGCAAGCTATCCAGCGAGACGTCTTCTACCGGGGCGGTGAACAACGCCGACCCGCCCCCGGAAACCAGGCAGATCACCAGATCCTCGGCCGTGCAGCCCTCCACCAGGCGCAGCAGCGCCTGCGTGCTGCGGACGCTGTCCTCCCCCGGCACCGGGTGATTGCCGGGGTAGAAATGGATCCCTTCCAGCCCGGGGACTGCCCCCGGCAGGTGTTTGACGATTACGGCGCTGTCCGTCACCCGCTCCCCCAGGATCTCCACGGCCGCCTGGGCCATCGCCACGCCGGCTTTTCCGAAGCCGGTCAGCAGCACGCGCTTGAAATCCCCCAACGCATAGCGCTCCCCTCCCACGTACAAATCCTCGCCCCGGCGGACCAGGGCGGCCTGGACCGCCCGGTATGGATCGGCAGCCTTCAAGCTCGCCTGAAGCACTGCCCGGATCTGCTGCGCCGCCTGGATCTGGCCCAATGCGGCGCTATCGAAAGAAAAGTCCTTCACACACCCTCCCGTCACAGGATGAATATACTGTGAAATTCAGTACTTTCGTTTCGCTAAAATTGTTTAAAATTACAGCGAGTGCGAACCTTTTCAGTTGTTCACACAATAGGAGCAGTTCGCTTAAAACCCATTGTATTATGAAAGCGGTACACTGGGCAGATTCGAGGCTGCGCCAAATCAGACCGTAATAGGCTGCAAACCTTGCAGTATACTAAGGTCTATAAGGTGTAACGAGTATCCCCTTCCCAGGGCCATGCCCGCCTATCCCCGGGCAGCACCCTCTCCGGGGTAGTCAATGAACTCTCAAGCAGGAATTATCACTTCCAGGAGGAATAAAAGTGGATAAGAACGTACTCAATGGCCTTTTCCGGCCAAAGTCTATTGCGGTCATCGGGGCCTCGACCCAGCCGGGAAAGATCGGCTACACCGTAGTAGAGAACCTGATCAAGAGCAAATACGAAGGCAAGATTTACCCCATCAACCCCACTGCAAGCGAAATCCTAGGATTAAAAGTATACCCCACCATTAGCGACGTTCCCGATAGTGTTGAGGCCGCGGTCGTCACTGTGCCGGCCAAATTTGTTGCCCAGGTTGCCGAGGAAAGCGGCAAAAAGGGCGTCAAAGGTTTCATCGTCATTACCTCCGGCTTCAGCGAATCTGGCCGGCGCGACATGGAAGACGAAATCGTGCAGATCGGCAAACGCTACGGGATGCGCATCCTGGGCCCCAACATCGTGGGGACGCTGTCCAACGCCGACAAGATGAACGCCTCGTTCGCGCCCTTCTTGCCCCTGCCGGGCAAAGCCTCTCTGGTTTCGCAAAGCGGCGCCCTGTTGATCGCTATGGACGCATCCACTTACACCCGCCGGGTGGGCTTCGATAAACTGGTCTCCATTGGCAACATGTCGGACGTCAACTTCGCCGACGCCATCGAATGGTTGAACGAAGACCCCAGCACCTCCTGTATCTCCCTGTACATCGAAGGTTTCAAAGACGGGCGCCAGTTCATCGAGGTCAGCCGCAAGGCTACCAAACCGATCATCGCCCTGAAGTCCGGTGTCTCCGCCCACGGCGCGGCCGCTGCTGCGTCCCACACCGGCTCCCTGGCCGGCGCCGCCAAAGTGTACGGCGCCGCCTTCCAGCAGGCCGGCGTCGTGCAGGCTTCCGACCTGGATAACCTGTTCGACCGCACCCTGGCGCTCTCGCTCCAGCCGCCCATGACGGGTGAGAACATCCTCATCATCACCAATGGCGGTGGCGTGGGCGTTCTGGCGACCGATGCAGCCGAACGGTACAACATCCCCCTGAAATTCGCCCCGGCGGAAGTCCAGGAAGAGCTCAAGAAACACATGCCCGAGTTCGGCTCGGCCAAAAACCCGGTCGATATCACCGGTATGGCCGGCACCGAGTGGTACCACGACACGATCAAATACGCCTTCGCCCACCCGTGGGTAGACGCCCTGGTCGTGCTGTACTGTGAAACGGCCATGACCGATCCTTCCGAGATCGCCCGCGGCATCAAGAGTGCTGTGGATGAATCCGGCGTCAAGGACAAACCGGTGTCCGTTTCCTTCGTGGGTGGCGACAAATCCGACAAAGCCATGAAATGGCTGGTCGAAAATGGCATTCCCGCGTACGGCGCCCCCGACGTGGCCGTGAACGTGATGGCTGCCCTGCGCGACTACGCCCGTATGCGGGCGGAAGCCGCCGAGCCAATCGAGCCCTGCGCCAGCGAAAACCGCCAGCTCGCCCTGGACATCATCAACCGGGCCCGCACCGATGGGCGCGATGCCCTCACCGAGGTGGAGGCCAAGGAAGTCTTCGCCGCTTATGGCTTGCCGGTCACCAAGACCCACCTGGCCAAAACTGAAGCCGAAGCCATCCAGCTGGCCAACCAGGTCGGCTATCCGGTGGTGATGAAGATCGTCTCCCCTGACATCCTGCACAAATCGGATGCCGGCGGCGTCAAAGTCAACATCAAAGACGACAAAGCCGCTGGGGAAGCCTTCAGCACTATCATGGAAAACGCCCGCAAGTACAAAGCCGACGCCAACATCCACGGTATCGCCATCCAGGAAATGGCGCCCTGGGGCACCGAGGTCATCCTGGGCTCGGTCAACGATCCCACCTTCGGCCCGACCATGATGTTCGGCCTGGGCGGTATCTTCGTCGAGGTGCTCAAAGACGTCACTTTCCGTGTGGCGCCGGTCACCTCTACCCAGGCTGCCCAGATGCTCAGCGAGATCCGCGGCGCACCCATCATCGCCGGTGTGCGTGGCGAAGCCCCGCGGGATCGCAAAGAGCTGGCTAACACCATTTGCCGCTACTCGAACATGATCCTGGATCTGTCCGACGAAATCAGCGAATCGGATGCCAATCCGGTGCTGGTCTACGAAGAGGGCAAAGGCGTCAAGGTGGTGGACGCCCGCATCATCCTCAAAAAGAAATAAGCCTGCCCGGAATTTCCGGATCGATCGTACGGCGGAGCTGCGAATAGCAGTTCCGCCTTTTTATTCCCCAGGAGAAAAACCGACGCCCCGGGGGATCGGCCCCGGGGCGTCGTCCATTTTCCTCGGCCATACCAGGTTAGTTTTCGGCAGGATCCTTGGGTTCCACGTCGACCACCTCGGGTTGGGCGGGCGTCTCCGGGGCGGTGTATGCGGCCGCCGGAGGGATGACCGTGGTCTGCGCGGCCGGCTCTTCCGG
>JAAZNB010000461.1 GCA_012798515.1 Chloroflexota bacterium | reverse complement strand
CACCCGGCCATCTGGCGACTGCCCAGGAACCTACTCCCCCGCTTTGTCCTGGTGCGAAGTGCTCATACTGTCGTGAATCTGCCGGCGCAGCTGCTCGGCTTCCGGCTTGCGCGGGCGCTCCGGCCCGTCCGCCGGCGTCCCGAGGCGCTCGGAGAGCAGCAAAGTCAGCAGCCCTTCCATGATCGAGCTGCCCGTGGCGCCGTTCTCGGCGCCGCTGCCGCTCACCACCACCCGGGGCACCACGTCCACCTGCGACTGCTGGATGGCCTCGGCAAAGCGGTTCATCACCTGCTGGGTAACCTGGTACTGCGGCCCACCGTAGGCCTGCACCTGTTCTTCCACGGCGATGGCCTGGGCGATACCCGTGCGGGCGATCTTCTCCGCCTCGGCTTCGGCCAGGGCGCGGATCTGCGCCGCCTGCTGCAGGGCGCGCTGGTACTCGGCCTTACCCTGGTTGGTCTGCACGGTCACGTTCAGCTCCGACTCGGTGATATTGCGCTGCTGGTCGGCGCGCGCCTGGGCCTCGCGCAGCTCGCGCTCCTTGGCCGCCGCCGTCTGCTGGCGGGCGTAGGTCTCGATCTGCTCTACGGCGATCTGGCGGGCGCGCAGCTGGTTGAGGATGATCTCGATCTGCTTGTCCTCTGCCGAGGAAGTGGGCGTGCCGATCAGCACCTCTTCCAGTTCCAGGTTGTAATGGGCGAACTTTGCCTTCATCTCGTCCCCGGCCAGGCGCTGGATCTCGTTACGCTCCTGGATCAGCTGGATCAGGGTGCGGGTCTGGCCGATGTTCTTGAAATAAGCCGCCACCATGGGGTCGAGGGTCTGTTCCACCAGGCGCTTGACGTCGCCGAAGCGCTGGATCACCAGCGGCGCTTTCTGATAATCGATGTGGATCACCACCGACAGGGGCAGCGAGGGCTCGAAGGCGTCTTTGGTGATCAGGGACACCTCGGTCAGGTTCTCGTCGTAGCGGTGGGCGCCGATCTCGGCGTGGATCCACTTAAGGATGATGTTGGTGGTCGGCACCACCACCACCTTGCCGGCGTAGGTATTGAAAGCATACTTACCCGGCAGGAGCGGCTCGCTCCACACGCCGCGGTTGCCGCGTTCCACCAGCTCGCCGTGGCGATAATCCTTGCCCGACAGGTCGATACCGGTGTCTCCGGTGTACGAAATCACCACCCCCACCGTGCCCACCTCGATGATCGTCTTGGCGATCATCTCCACCGTGGCGAACAGGCGGTTGAGGTAATAGGTGCCTTCTACCAGCACCTGCAGCTGGCGGCCGCGCTGGCCACCCGCCTTGAGGAAGCGGTCCGGCATCTGGAAGTTATTGTGATAGGTCTGCTCGTCCTCTACGTCCGTGCCGACGATGCCGGCGATGATCTCACCCGAGGGCAGCGAAGGGCCGTCGTGGATGGTGACCACCCCGATCTTGTCGTCTGAATCTTTGATCACCACCGGGCGGAACCCGTCGCGCTGGGCGATCACCTCGGCCATGCGCTGGATGGTGGCCATGTCGTCCCGGCTGAGCGGCAGGTAATACACCTTTTCCTCGGTGATGACCACGAACTGGGCCAGGTTGATGGCGTAGGTGCCCTCGCGCAGGATCTGGCGCTGCGGGCCGCGCTGGCCGCCGTTGTGGAGGAAGGCCGCCACGTCCTGAAAATCGTTGGCCGTGACGTTGGAGGCCAGGGTCTGCATGGGGCTGAGTGGCTCGCCATCCCGGGCAAAGAGGTAACCGATCTTGCCCTGGGGGATGGTCACCAGGGGAGCGATGTGGACCACATACTGGATCGGCATCAGGTAGTGCAGGCCCCCGCGCAAGACGCCCGGCTGGTAACCCGCCTCTCCCTTCAGGGCGATGAAGCCGCTGGCCAGGGAGCGCTGCCCGAAGCGTTTTTCGACGATGCCGATGCGGTTATTGGGGATGAAACGGATCCCCGACAGGATGACCAACACCACGACGACCGCCAAAATGATCATAACGCCGGACAAAACATAACCGAACATTCATTCCTCCTCGCTGTTACACGACGATGACAAACGACTGCCCGCACCAGCGGGCGCGGACAATCCAAATGGGTGCAGGATTACACCTCACATCTATCTACGTAAAATCCCGGTCGAAAGTTCCGCAAAAACGCCCGATCATTCACCGTCGATGCCGGCGCCGGGCTGTAGGGTGGGTTG
>JAAZNB010000460.1 GCA_012798515.1 Chloroflexota bacterium | reverse complement strand
GGGATTCAGAACTTCCCCGAGGGCCTGGCCATCTCGGCCCCGCTGCGGCGGGAAGGCGTTTCAAGGCGGCGTAGTTTCCTGTACGGCCAGGCGTCCGGCCTGGTCGAGCCGGTGGCGGCTGTCATTGGAGCTGTGGCCGTCGCATCTATGCGTTCCCTGTTACCCTTTGCCCTGGCGTTTGCCGCCGGTGCAATGATCTACGTGGTCGTCGAAGAATTGATCCCCGAATCACGTCAGGGTGGACATACCTCGGATTTTCCCACGGTTGGCGCCATGTTAGGCTTTGCCGTGATGATGATCCTGGATGTCGCCCTAGGATAACCCAAAAAACTCATGAGTCGACTTACTCGAATATCGATCCTCCTGGCGGTGTGTTTTGCGCTGGACAAAGGCCTGGCTATTTTGCGCCAGGTGGTCATTGCCCGGCAGTTTGGCCTGTCGAGCGAGCTGGATGCGTTCAACGTGGCCAACAATATCCCGGATTTGCTGTTTGCCCTGATCTCTGGCGGGGCCCTGGCGATTGCTTTTATTCCTGTGTTGAGCGAAGTGCTGACCCTGGAAGGGCGCCAGGCTGCCTGGACCTTATTCTCCAATATTGCCAACCTGGCTTTCCTGATCACGGCCGCCCTGGCGGTGATTGTGGCATTCCTGGCCGTGCCCCTGGTGCAAGGAGAGCTGGGCATCGCCCCGGGCTTCGAAGCGGATCAACAGGCGTTGGTGGTGGATCTGATGCGCCTCAACCTGGTGGCGACGTTAATCTTTTCCATCAGTGGATTGGTGATGGCCGGTTTACAGGCCAACCAGCATTTCCTGCTGCCGGCCGTTGCGCCGTTACTGTATAACCTGGGGCAGATCTTCGGCGCCCTGATCCTGGCCCCGGAGATTGGGTACCGTATCCTGGGTATCCAGCTGCCTGCCTTTGGGCTGGGGGTCCACGGGCTGGTGTTTGGCGTGATCATCGGAGCCCTGTTGCATATCGGTATCCAGGTGCCGGGGCTGTTGAAGTTCCAATTCCACTGGTCCCCAATTTTGCAGCTGCACAACCCGTCCGTACAGAAAGTACTGCGCCTGATGGGCCCTCGCCTGGTGACCATGCTGTGCGTACAGCTCATCTTTTTGGTACGCGACAACCTGGCTTCCCGCCTGGCAGAGGGCGCCGTGACCGCCCTGACCTACGGTTGGATGTTGCAGCAAGTACCGGAAACGTTGATCGGTACGGCCATTGGGACGGCCATTTTGCCCACGCTTGCGGAACTTTTCTCCCAGCAGGATCGTCTTAATTACCAAACCGTCATCGAACGCGCCGTCCGGGTATTGGTAGCACTGACCATCCCGATCGGGGTGATCCTGGCCCTGGGGCTACGCCCCCTGGTCGCCTTTGCATTTGGATTCGACGCGGCCGGGACAGATTTGATCATGTGGGTCACCCGCGGCTTCCTGCTGGGTTTGGTGGGGCACTGTTTACTGGAAGTGGCTGCCAGATCTTTCTATGCTCAGCAGAACGCTATCTTGCCGTTGATTGCGGCGGTCATCAACGTGGTGATCTACATCAGCCTGGGAAGCGTGTTGTACCGGGTCTTAGGCGCGCCCGGCATCAGCCTGACCGATTCGATTGCCTTTACCAGCCAGGCGGTGTTGTTGTTGTATCTACTCAACCGCCGGTTCGATGAGAAAATCAGGGTGTCTGCCACTTTGTTGCGCTCCCTGGCGGCGGCCTTGTTGGCAGCCGGCGTCGTGGCCGGGGTTGTGTGGCTATCCGCGGGGCGTTATCCCCTGGTCGTGGCCATCCTCGCCATGGGGCTGGGCGCCCTGGCAGCGCTGCCGCTGGTGTGGCGTGAGGTGCGAATTCTCGTCCGGCTATAGAGAAACTCATTTGTTCTGGAGTATAATTGCCGCATGGCATCTATGAACCTTGAAGATACACATCCCAATCAAGTGAATGTACCCCCTGAACCACCCCAAAATCAGGAGAAACCGCCCAGGCCGCGGCGCCTGGTGTGGGTGTTGGCCGGAATCGGCTGTGTGCTCGTGATGGTGGCGATTGGTTCGTTTATCGGATATCAGGCGGGGATCAGCAACCGCTTGCGCGTCGAGGCTGATCAGGTCGCCATGGCAACCACCACGCAGTTCCAGCTGGGTTTACAAGATCTGGCGGATGGTCGCTACGACATTGCGCGACAACGCTTCGAGTACGTCATTCGCCTGGACCCGCAGTTTCCCGGCGCCAGTGAAAAGCTGAGCGAGGCGATGATGTCCCTGGCCATGGTACGCACCCCCACCCTGGGGCCGACGGCCACGCCGGACGTCACGGCCACGCCAGATCTGCGTGGCGTGGAAGAACTGTACAGCACGGCCCAACAGCTTCTGGCGGCGCAGCAATGGCAGCAGGCTATTGATACGCTGGACGCGCTGCGCTTCGCCGATGCCACTTACCGCACGGTGGACGTGGATGGTATGTATTACATCGCCCTGCGCTACCGGGGGGTGAACAAGATCACCCTGGAGGGCAACCTGGAAGGCGGTATGTACGACCTGGCCTTGAGCGAGCGCTTTGCACCCCTGGACGGTGAAGCCAACGGATACCGTACCTGGGCGCGCATGTACATGTCCGGGGCCAGCTTCTGGGAACTGGATTGGCAGCGGGTGCTCGAGTACTTCTCGCAAATCTACCCGGTGCTGCCCAACCTGCGCGATGGCTCGGGCTGGACGGCCGTGGACCGTTACCGCCTGGCCTTGATCGGTTACGGCGATCAGCTGGCCGACAGAGGCGACTATTGCAGCGCCTGGGATCAATATAAGACGGCGCAGCAGATCAGCTCAGATGATACGCTCAACCAGAAAGCCTCCGGGGCGGAGTTCGAGTGCCTGGGGCCGACCGAAACGCCTGCACCAGCTGCGACCATCGCTGCACCGACCTCGGCAGGACCGGCGCCGACAGCGGTCACACCACCACCGGTTGTCGTAACCACGGAACCACCCCCTGTAGTAACTACCGAGGCACCCGCGCCGCCGGATCCAGTAGAAACAACGCCACCTGCAGATGGTGTTGTTCCTGCCGGTTGATCATGGCTTCCGATGCCCCCGGCTGGGCACTGACGATTGCTTACTGGCTGCACATGCTCGCCACCGTAGTATGGATTGGCGAGCTGGCAGCCTTTTCATTACTGGTCGTGCCCATCGTGCGCAGCAGCCTGCCACCCGAGTTGCAAGCCCGGTTCCTGCAAAAGGTACAGGCCCGCATCCAGCAGGTCGGTTGGTTTTGCCTGGGGGTGCTGGTGGTGACGGGCATGTTCCAGATGAGCGCCCACCCTTCCTACGAAGGCTTCCTGGCGATCTCCAATCCCTGGTCACTGGCTATCTTGCTCAAACACGCCGCCGTGGGGATCATGATCCTGTTCAGCGCGTACCTCACCTGGGGGATCAATCCACTCTTGCAGCGCCTGCTGCTGGTACAGTCGAGGGGCGGTGAAACGCCGCCCGGCCAGCTGGCCCGGTTGCAACAACGAGAAATCTTGTTCTGGCGATTGAACTTCGCCGTTTCCATCCTGGTGCTGGCGCTGACCGCCTGGGCGCGGGCGGCCTGACTCTCCCGGCCATACGGCACAATACTTGCACACTTTGCTGTAATGCAAAGTGTGTTTTTTATTGAGGGCAAGAAATGACCGATCTTGTGTTGATTGCTGTATATCTGGGGTATGCGGCCGTTTGGGGGCAGCTGATCAGCCTGTCTCGCCAGGTGACGGCCTGGCCTGCCGCCGGGTTTGGCCTGTTGGTCGTTGCACCGGCGTCATTGGGCATCCCCGGCCCCTGGGCTACACGGGTGTTGGTTTGGATGCTTGCCGCCGGCGTGAGCCTGGCCTTTGCGTACCGGCCGGCCTGCTTGCCGGGTTGGTTATGGCGCAGGCAGTTTATCTACTTTTACTTTGGGGGCGTGATGCTCTCGATCCTGGCCTGGGCGGCGCAGGCCAACCCGAATGGGGCCGTCTTGTGGATCGGTATTCCGGCCTTACTGGCCGGCGTCCTGGTGCTGCGCCGGGCGTATTCAGCCATGGCCGGTTAGCCCGGGCGACTTCAAGTGCGCGGCACGGTGTAAAGGTAATCGGGTTGGTCGGGATAGTAATGATAAACCGCCCGGCCGGGGAAGAACGCCCCCAGGGTGTCATCCACCTGGGAGCCGCGTGAGTAGGTAAAGATCCAGGGCGAGGTCAGCTGGGGATCGCTGAGTTCCAGCAGGCCGCCATATTCCATCCAATGCTGCTGGGGGTGTACGATGACCAGGGCCGGGGTGATACCACCCTGGG
>JAAZNB010000459.1 GCA_012798515.1 Chloroflexota bacterium | reverse complement strand
TCTTCGGGCACAAAGTCAAAGGACTGTCGCTGGGGCGTATAGCCCAGGTCGCTGAACACCCCGGCGATGTAATCGGCGGCCTGTTCTTCGGCCGGGGTGCCGGCTACCCGCGCACCGATGTCCTCGGACAGCGCCTGGAGATAACGGCGGGCCAGGGTGCCTTCCAGGGCCTGGTCGAGGGGCAGGGTTGGCTCCGGAACGGCGGTGGTGGCCAGGATGGCCGCGGTCGCTGTCGGTGTGGACAATGAGCTCGTCGTGTCGGTCGCTGCCGGCGAGGTTTGCGTTGGGGCGGCGAAGGTCTGGGTGGGGGCAGGCTGGGCCACAGGCTGGCAGGCTGCCAGGGCGAGCAGGATCAAAATGAGGCAGGTCAAGGCGCGTTTCTTCATTGAAGGGTGAACACTTTCTAACCTTTTTATCCCGGACGAATGATAACGACTCAGCTGGAGGGGAAAGCAGCCGGAACTCCTCTCAGCCCTCTGGGTAGTTACAACTAAGGTTAATTATAGAGCGAGATTGCCATTGAGACGATAAGTTGGGGAAAATCAAGCTGCACGCCGGCCGTGATCGCATGACGCCCGGTGGCCGGAGCCCTGCGTATCCGCCAGGCAGCCCCACCACGCTGGGGCGCACCGCCGGCGTGGTGGGGCTGTTGGCGTACGTCATCGCCACACGGGGCCGGGACGGGGTGGTTAAGCCCCAGGGTAAACGCATCTAAATTGCCAGATGCATTTGCGGACTTTTGCCACTCCCCCCGGCCCCCTCTGCGCGGCGCTTTTGGCCGCGCAGAGGGGGAGAAAAGATTTTTCTGTGAGATGGCTGTATCTGGCGGCACAAAATGTGCCGCCAGATACAGCCATCTCACACTCTTTTTAAAGTCCCCGCCCTTGAGGGCGTGGATTTAGGGGTGGGTGATAGCAAATCTCATAGAACAAGTGTTTTGATGCAATTGCCCTGCCTCGCGCCGCGCATTGAGTTGCATCCTTTTCCGCGCCGTGTTAGAATAAGGAATGCTATCTAGTTACCCGGCACCCCTTGAGGGAGGTTTTTATGCCACGAATGGTTGAAGTCGTTATCGACAGCGTACGCGTCAGCCTGACCAACCAGCAGCGCATCGTCGTGCTGCGCGAGGCCAGTGCAGAACGCTACCTGCCGATCTGGATCGGGCCATATGAAGCCGAAGCAATTACCATTGCTTTGCAAGAGATCGAAGTGGCCCGACCGCAGACCCACGACCTGGTTAAAAATATCCTGAACGCGCTGAACGCTCGGATTTTACGCATCGAAGTGGTAGCTCTAAAGGAAGACGTATTTTATGCCAACCTGGTCATCGAAGTCGATGGCCATCAAATAAACGTAGATTCACGTCCATCCGATGCACTGGCGCTGGCAGTACGGGCCCATGTGCCTGTCCTGGTGGCGCGTGAGGTCATGGATTCTGCCGGTATCACCCCGGAACAAGAAGTTGCCGACGAAGAGGGCAATGCCTCAGCCGGAGCGCCTGCTTCAGGCATCCTCAAAGATGAGGGCGAAGAACGCCTCTCCGTGTTCGAAGACTTCTTGCAGAACCTGAATTTGAATGACTTGTCCGGCTCCTCCAAAGACGACGACGAACCGGATGAAAATAAACCCGATCCGGACCCGAAAAAATGACGAGGATCAAACCGGGGTAAGCGGTAGAACCCCGGTTTTTTTATCAACCGGAAATCACGCTTTGTATACAGGAGCGACCGGAGCGTCCAGGGTGGGGCGGCATACCAGCGACGCCACCCACGCCGGTCGTTCCGTTATGGTGTCCCGACCGGCCCAGGCCCGGCCGGGATGTAGAAAGAGAAATCGCCAGGCAATCCGAGATGAGCGACATGTCTTCCATTGGTGATCTGCTCTCCCCACAGGAGGTCCAGGCCCAGCCCCACAGCCGCCAGGCTGAAGAGGCCGTCCTCGGTGCGGTGCTGATCAATCCCGAGTCCTATTACGACCTGGCCCAGTTCCTCCAGGCGGATGACTTTTACATCGTCCGCAACCGCTGGATCTGGGAAGCGTTTACCTACCTCCACGAACACCGCAGCCCCATCGATTTTCTCACCGTCTGCGACGTGCTCGAACAGCAAACCCAGCTGGACGAGATCGGCGGGGCGGCTTACGTGATGGCCCTGGTCAACCAGACGCCCACCTCGCTCAACGCCGAAGCCTACGGCCACATCATCGAAGAAAACGCCATCCGCCGGCGCATGCTCAGCTCGGCCAACGACCTGGCCCGCCTGGCCTACAATCAGCAGCAGAGCGTGGACACCATCCTCAATGAAGCCGAGAAATCCATCTTCGGCCTCAGCGAACGGCGCGTGCGCAACGACTTGCAGCCCATCAACCAGGTGCTCAGCGCCGTCTATGACCGGGTAGACATGCTCTCCCGCCGCAGCGACGAGATCTACGGCGTGCCCACCGGCCTGATCGACCTGGACCGCCTGCTGGGCGGGCTGCAAAAATC
>JAAZNB010000001.1 GCA_012798515.1 Chloroflexota bacterium | reverse complement strand
GCCGGCGGGCCCTCCATTCCGGCCATTTCTTTCGAAGAATCCCGCCGGCTGAGGACTGAATTTTTACAAGGACGGCTCAGCGAGCGGGAGCTGGCCGAGGGCAACGCCGAGCTGTACTCCACACCAGGTAACTGCCCTTATATCGGCACGGCCAACACCATGAGCATTATGGCCGAAGCCCTGGGCATGGCCCTGCCAGGCAGTGCTCTGGCCCCGGCCTCCTCTCACCGCCGCATGTTGTATTGCGAAGACGCCGGTAAAGCCGCCGTCCGCCTGGCCGTGGCGGGTATCACCAGCCGCCAGATCATGACGCGAAAGGCTTTTATCAACGCTTTACGCGTGGCCGCCGCCCTGGGTGGCTCCTCAAATTACGTCCTGCACATTCCGGCCATTGCCGCCCGTGCCGGGGTTCAAATCACTTTCGATGACATCGACCAGGTCAACCAGGCCACGCCGTTGCTGGCGCGCATCGCCCCCAACGGGCGTCATTCGGTAGTCGATCTGGACCGGGCCGGCGGCGTTCCGGCAGTGATGAACGAGCTCAAAGAGCTCCTCGACCTCGACCTGCCCACCATCACCTCGGCAACGGTAGGGGAAAACCTTCGGGGCGCTGCCATTCTGGACCCGACCGTCATCCACCCGGCCAGCGATCCGCTGGACAGGGAAGGCGGCATCGTGATCCTCAAAGGCAACCTGGCCCCCCATGGAGCGGTGGTCAAACGCTCGGCAGTGGATCCCCAACTGTTCCATTACGTTGGGCCTGCCCGGGTGTTCAACAGCGAACAAAGCTGTATCGACGCCGTCCAGGCCGGGCAGGTGAACGAAGGCGACGTGCTGGTGGTTAATTACGAAGGCCCCAAAGGCGGGCCTGGGATGCGCGAAATGCATCGTTTGAGCAACGTGCTCAAATCGATGCAATCCCGGATTGCCCTGATCACCGACGGGCGCTTCTCCGGCGCCGACAGCGGCCTGATGATTGGCTACGTTTCTCCCGAAGCCGCCGTAGGTGGCCCGATTGGCGTCCTCCGGGACGGAGACAGCATCGAAATCGACCTGGCCAACCGCCAGCTCAACTTGCAGGTTCCCGCCGGAGAGCTCGAACAACGCCTGGCCGCTTTCACACCTCATCAAAAGGACATCCAATCCGAGTTCCTGGGACGTTACCAGGACCTGGTTGGACCGGCTTCATGTGGTGCAGTATGGTAAAATCGGCAGTTTTTAATGGGAATGTAAATACAAAGTTTGTGTATAATAACCCCATGCAAGATCCATACGATATCAACATTGGTATTCAAATACGTTATTTACGCAAACAGAAAAGCATGACGCTCAAGGAGCTCTCCGAACGCAGCGGGCTGTCTGTCAACGCCATCAGCCGCATCGAGAACTGCCAGACCTCCCCGACCGTCTCTTCGGTGCACCGCCTGGCGTTGGCCCTGGACGTTCCCATTGCGGCCCTGTTCGATGGCAGCGTAGCCAGCCCAACGGTCTTTATCCAGTCCGAGAGCCGTAAAAAGGTGCGCATGGAGGGACGCATTCTGGAGATGCTGGGGGCCGGCATGGTCGACCCCTTGACCGAGCCATTCTACGTCACCCTGGATGGGCGTGAAAAGACCAAAGGCTCCCCCTATAAACACTCGGGGGAAGAATTTGCTTACTGCCTGGATGGAGAAGTCAATTTTACCGTGGGTAATAATACCTTTACCCTGCACGCCAACGATAGCCTGCTGTTCAAGAGCGACCAGCCGCACAGCTGGGAAAACCCCGCCGACCAGGCGGCCCGTTTCCTGCTCATCTTTATTAAAGGCGAGCCCGGCTCCCCATCGCTGCAATCCGAGCCCCAGATCATGCGGGAATTCTCTCCCTCTATCGAGATGAAACTGGACTGATTTTACCTACACGAAAGATACACAGGGCTGCCGGGATTCGCCGGCAGCCCTGTGTTTTTATTAACCTCCACAACCGCCCTCAACCGGAGACAAAAGGGCGCCTGCCCTCAGGTCGGAGAAATTTCTTGTATCATTCAGATCGCCCAGGTTGAAAGGCGTTTCCTGGTAGACGTAATAATTTAGCCAGTTGACGTATAACAAATTGGCGTGGCTGCGCCAGCGCACCATGGGCGGTTGGGTGGGATCGTTGCCAGGGAAATAATTCACCGGGACGGAGATCGGTAGGCCCAGCTTGACGTCCCGGTCGTATTCAGCTTTGAGCGTGAGCGGGTCATATTCGGAGTGCCCGGTGACGAAGATTTGCCGCCCGCTGGTGGACGAGACGATGTAAACTCCCGCCTCGTCCGATTCGGCCAATACCTCCAGACCCGGCACCCGCTCGACATCCGCTCGGCGTATCTCCGTGTGCCGCGAGTGTGGCACGTAAAACTCGTCGTCGAAGCCACGCAACAGCTTGATGTTGCGCAGGTTGATGTGGTGTGAAAAGACGCCAAACTGCTTGGCGGCCAGGGGGTACTTGGGGATGCCATAAAAATGATACAACCCGGCCTGTGCGCCCCAACAGATAAACAGGGTCGAATACACGTTACGGCAGCTCCAATCCATGATGGTCTTCAATTCGTCCCAATAATCGACTTCTTCGAAATCCATCTGCTCCACCGGGGCGCCGGTGATAATCAGGCCGTCGAAGCGTTCCTGAGCCACCTCTTCGAAGGTGTGGTAGAAGGTGGTCAGGTGCTCTTCCGGGGTGTTCTTGCTCTGGTGCGTGCGGGTACGCAGCAGGGTCACCTCCACCTGCAAAGCCGAATTCCCGATCAAGCGCAGGAGCTGCGTCTCGGTAGCAATCTTGGTTGGCATCAAATTGAGAATGGCAATCTGCAGCGGGCGAATATCCTGGTGAATGGCAGTGTTTTCTCCCATCACGAATATATTTTCTGCCTCTAAAATTCCCTTGGCGGGTAAATGATCCTGGATCTTAATGGGCATAACGTTAACCTCTCGTGGATGATATTAAAATCGTAATCAGAGCATCCTTGCGAAGATTCAACATGCAGTGCTGGCTATCGGGTCTGACCCGACAGGCAGCACTGCAGCGAGAACCGGGAACGATCGTAAATCAAAACGCCCCTTCAGTAAAACGAGAAGAGGCGCATACTCACGAACCGGATCCTCTCATCTTCCAGAATGTCCTCTCTGCAGGAATTGGCACCTTGCCTTGCGGCTGGTTGTCGAGGTTTCACAGGGCCTGTCCCTCCACCTCTCTGGATAAGAGTTACAATATTTATTTGTTGGGTTGGTTATATCACACATTTGCTTCTGAGGGAATGGGGATTCTGGCTTTCGATAAGCCCGGAGATTAACCCATTTCCCTTCCCGTGGAAAAGGAAGATCCCAGTAAAAAAGAGAGGCCGCTCGGGCCTCTCTTTGATCCACACCATTATGTACCCCTGGGAGGGAGTACTACGTTGGGCAGGTTTAGATCTCGATGTTAGCCACGGCCACGCGTTCCTTGACCAGGGCCTTGATCTCTTCGGGCGACTCCAGTTCCAGGGCTTCCTGGGCAATGCTCTTCATTTCTTCGGCGTTCAAGCCGCGAATGATTTGCTTGACGAAAGGAACCATGGGCGGATTGACGCTGAACTCGTCCAACCCCAGGCCGATCAAGACCGGGATGGCCAGGGGTTCGCCGGCCAGCTCGCCGCACATGCCAACCCACTTGCCGCGGGCATGCGCCGACTGGATCGTCTGGCGGATCAGGCGCAGCACGGCCGGATGGAAGGCGTTGGATAGGTCCGCCACCAGCGAGTTGGTACGGTCGGCCGCCATGGTGTACTGGCTGAGGTCATTGGTGCCGATCGAGAAGAAATCCACTTCTTTGGACAGCTGGTCGGCATTGACTGCCGCCGAGGGGATCTCGACCATGATCCCAATCCGGGCCGTATCAGCATACGACTGGCCGGCAGCTTTGAGCTCCGCGATGCACTCGTTCAGCACCTGGCGCGCCTGGCGTACTTCACCGGCGGCCGCAACCATGGGGAACATAACCCACAGGTTGTTGCCCTCACCGGCCCGCAGTGCGGCCTTCAGCTGGGTTTTGAACAGCTCAGGGTGCGCAAAGCACAGCCGGATCGCCCGCTGGCCCAGGAAGGGGTTCATTTCTTCAGGCATCTCGAGGTAAGGCAGCTCTTTATCGCCGCCAACGTCCAGCGTCCTCAAAATGACCGGTTTCTCTTTGTACAAATCCAGGATCTGCTTGTACGCCTGGTACTGCTCCTCTTCGGAAGGCAGGCTCTGCCGTTCCAGGTAGAGAAACTCGGTACGCAGCAGGCCAACGCCTTCGGCCCCGTTTTCCAGGGCTTTCCGGGCGCCTTCCACATTGCCGATATTGGACGAGACCTCGAAACGCTTGCCATCCAGGGTGATGGCCGGTTCGTGGGCATGTTTGAATGCCTCTTTACGTACGACTGCCACTGCATCCATACGTTTCTGGAAAGTGGTGACCAGGGACTCTTCCGGATCGATGTATACGGTCCCGTTATTGCCATCCAGGATGATCAAAGCCCCGTTGGCCATGTCCAACGCCGCCTTGCCCACACCGGAGACCGCCGGCAAACCCAGCCCACGAGCCAGGATAGCCGTGTGAGAAGTAGCCGACCCGAAGGCCGTGCAAAAGCCGATCACCAGGCGTTTGTCCAGCAACGTGGTATCGGAAGGAGTCAGGTCGTCGGCGCAGATGACTGAAGGCTGGAGCAGCCCTTCGGTGGGCGACTCGGCCACGCCGAGCAAAACACGCAGCAGGCGATTGGTTACGTCCTGGATATCCAGGGCCCGGGCGGCAAAATACTCGTTATCCATCGCCCGCAGCATATCGGTAAAGGACTGTGAAACTTTCGACAGCGCCGATTCAGCGTTGGCGTTGTTTTCCTGGATGAAATCCCGTATCTGGCCCATAAATTCAGGATCATCCAACATAAGCAACTGTGCAGAGAAAATCTCTGCCTGGGCACTTGAGGATTCTTGCTTGGCCTTATTGTAGACCTCTTGGATTTGTTGACGGGCAACCTCAATAGCGCTCTGGAATCGATCAAGCTCCTTTGTTACATCGTCGACGCAGACCGACTCGATTTTCAACTCAGCCCGGCGGAACTGGAACACAGGTCCAATACCCACCCCACGAGAAGCTGCGATTCCTTGAAGCTGCTTCATTCTGCCTCTCCAAATTTACTGTCGACCAGTTGTTTTAATGCCGTCAAAGCTAGATCGGCATCCTCACCATTCGCTTCAACCTTGATATTGCAGTTCTGATGAACACCCAGCGTCAAAATCCCGAGGATACTCTTTGCGTTGGCAGTCCGATCGTTATTGGTCACTTTGATATCACTTTTAAACTTGCTTGCAGTTTGCACAAACAAGGCAGCCGGGCGGGCATGTAGACCCACTTTATTCTGAACGGTAAGGGTTACATCGGGCATAATCGATCTCCTCCAGGATATTGAAATTATACATGCACAAATGGCGGTTGATACAAAAATGGATCAACGACAACAACGATAGCCGGTTCAGTCGTACAGAGTTGTACATGGGGGCACAATGTATTGTATTATATCCTAATACAGATACATTGGCATATTGTACATATGTTTAACTTTCGGCCGGTAGTTCTCGGTGTCGTACAGGGCGTCTACGTCCACCTTGCGTGGACCGACCGAAGGAAGGCTGGCCGAAACATGCGTGTAACGGCCCTGTTGGATGGCCACCATGCGGCCAAATTGCTTTTCGTGGATCAGGTCCATCGCCAGGTTGCCAAAGTTAAACCCAACCATCTTATCCAACGTGTCCGGCGGGCCTGAGCGCATCAAGAACGACAGCTGGACGAATACCGTCTTCTCACCGGTGATCTGCTCCAGCTTCGCCGCTGTAATCGCGCCGACGCCGCCTAATTTCTTGTGACCGTATGGATCGATCCCGATCTTCTCTTTTTGGATAATGCTCCCCTGTACTTCCCGGGCGCCCTCAGAAATGGTCACCATGGCGTATTGGCTGGGATTGTCATGCTTGTCTTTCGACAACAGCTCAGCCAGGTGTTCGACGTCGAAAGGCACTTCCGAGATGATGGCCCGGTCGGCGCTGCCCAGGTAAGCCGAGATCAGCGAAGTCTCGCCAGAATAGCGCCCGAACAATTCGATGACGGCGAAACGCTCGTGTGAGCCGGTCGTGGTGCGCAGCTTGGTGATAGCCGCTACGCTTTCCGTGATGGCCGTCGAGAAACCGATACAGTAGTCCGTCCCCGTGACGTCGTTATCCATTGTCTTTGGGATGCAGATGACCGGGAAACCCTCTTCATGGATGCGGGCGCCATAACTGAGCGTATCGTCACCGCCGATAACGATCAAGACGTCGATGCCCAGGGACTTGAGTACACGCAGGACGTGCGGGGTGAAATCGTAGGTTTTGTTGCGGTCCATCTGGTCCGAGGAACGCAAGAAATCAGGGATGAGGGGGTAAGGGACTTTGCCAGGGTGGGTACGAGAGGTGTGTAAGATGGTGCCGCCCGTGCGATCGATGGTGCGCACCGTGTTTCTGGTCAGGGGGACAAAGTGCTGGTTGAGCATTGTGGGCTCATCCGGGTTGTAATATAAAAGGCCGCCCCAACCGTGCAAGATACCGAACGATTCGTGACCTTCTTCGTCACAACGATCGACAATGGCTTTGATACATGGGTTCAGGCCAGGGACATCCCCGCCGCCGGTCATGACTGCAATCTTCATCGAATACCACTCCTGGCTGTGATGGAATCAGGCCACAGAAACATCCCGATCATATGCATTTGATAAACAGGTTTCCGAGCCGATACCTGATAAAAAGTAAAACGGTGACGATGAAGGGGCGCTGTTCGCACCCCGCTCACCGTCACCGGAATCGTCACTTACTTTAAGAACTCCTTGACGGTTTTGGCGATCCCTGCCCCGTCCAGGCCGTAATAGGCCAACAGATCCGGGTACGGAGCCGCAGTCGTGAAGACGTCCTGGACGCCATAGCGTTTAAATGAAACGCTCAAGCTTTCCTCGGCCAACACTTCGGCTACCGCACTGCCCAGGCCGCCATAGATGTTGTGCTCTTCGACGGTCATGACCTTACCGCATGCCCGGGCGGCATCCACGATGGCTGCCCGATCGATGGGCTTGACGGTGGACATATTGACCACGCGCGCCTGAATGCCGTCGGCAGCCAGCAGCTCAGCGGCTTTCATGGAATAACCCACCGAACCGCCGTAGGCAATGATGGCAATATCACTCCCCTCACGGACGGTCTTGGCCTTACCGATCTCGAAGGTGAAATCTTCGGTATACACGGTGGGCTCTTTGGGACGGCTGACACGCATGTAAACCGGGCCATCCACAGCCATCATAGCTTTGGTGGCGGCTGCGGCCTCGATGCTGTCGGCCGGTACGATGACCGTCATGTTGGGCATGTCACGGAAGATAGCTACGTCTTCCAGCGCGTGGTGCGTGGCGCCGCCAACGGCCAGGCCGAAACCGCCGTGGGAAGCAACGATACGCACGGGCAGGTTGTTGTAAGCCACATCCGTGCGGGCCTGCTCCGCAGAGCGCAGAGAGGCGAACACAGCGAAGGTGCTCACGAAGGGAATCTTCCCTGTCAGGGCCATGCCGGCGGACACACCCATCATGTTCTGCTCGGCAATACCCATGTTGAACATACGCGTCGGGAATGCCTGTTTGAACTCCACCATACGCACCGAAGAAGCCAGGTCAGCCGTCAGGGCAACGACGCGTTCATCCTGGCCGGCAATCTCTAACAGTGCTAAACCATAAGCATCACGGCTAGGCATATTGATGTATTTTGAAGTTTGCTCGCTCATGTGGCTCCCTCTTATTGAATCTTGGCGCGGGCTTCTGCCAAATCTTGTAACGCCTGCTCTGCCTGCTCAGGTTTGAAATGAGCAAAATGAGAAGACGTCTTGTTTTCCAGGAAGGAAATCCCTTTGCCTTTGATCGTATTGGCCACGATCATCTTGGGGCGCTCGTCGCCCGGAGCGTCATCGGCAAAAGCCGCCAACAGAGCAGACACATCGTGCCCGTCGACTTCGATCACCCGCCACCCGAAGGCCTGGACCTTTTCTACCAGCGGTTCGAGGCCCATGATTTCTTCCGTCGGACCGTCTAGAGAGAAATGGTTGCGGTCGATGATTCCGGTCAGGTTCTTGAGCTTGTAATGAGCCGCAGCCATGAGGGCTTCCCACATACTGCCTTCCATTAACTCGCCATCCCCCATAATGCAGTAGACCTTCCAGGCCGCCTGGTCCAATTTGCCGGCCATGGCCATGCCCACCGCGATGGGCAAGCCGTGGCCCAGGGATCCCGAGCTGACCTCGACGCCCGGCATGCGGTGCTTGTCGATGTGCATGCTCAAGGGTGCGCCAAGCTGGTCAAAACGCTTCAGGTCTTCCAAGGGGAAGAAGCCTTTGCGAGCCATGGCAGCTGAAAGCCCAACGTTGCCGTGCCCCTTGCTGAGCACAAAACGATCACGCTCCGGCCAATCCGGACGGGCAGGATCCACGCTCATAACGTGGAAAAACAAGACAGACAGGATTTCCGCCATCGAAAGGCTTCCACCTGCATGAACGCCTTCCGAACAATCCCGAGCTGTCCGAACAATATCTTCACGGATGTTACAGGCGATCATTTGCAATTCTTTGATCTTTTGTGGGTCCATCTGTTACTCTCTCCTGTGATGACACATGAATGAACCTGTTGCGAATAATTCGATTCTCATTTTGAACCAATAACAGGCCGGCAGCAGTCTCAACAAGCGTACAGGCCTGAAAAAACAACAACTAACAGGGATAAATCTCCTGGCGCTCTTCAATTGGTCGAAGTGTTAATAATAGAGGTACACAGAGGTATAGAAACCTTTTTAATGTAACATAGGCAGGTTGGATTGTCAAGAAAACTCTTATGGAGGCATTAAGAAGGGCTGGCAATCCCATAGATTGCCAGCCGGAGAACAGATATAACCTCAAAAAAGAAAAAAGGCCTGGCGCCGCTTTAGGATGGGGGTATTTAATGTACTGAGTATCGTCTGGAGGGGACAACAAGCGGCGCCAGGACCTTCGAATTGTTACGATCTGATCAGCTCTCCATGGCCTCCATGGAAGGCTGGTATTCACCTTTGCGGGCCGCGGCGGTCAGCCGGGCGCGATGGTAAAAGACTTTTTGAGCGGCATCGAAGCTTTCGCTATTGCCGCGCCATACGTCGAAGGCCGGGTCGGCCAGGGCACGCAGGTAAGAGAAGCTCAATTCCCACGGTCCCCCGCCCATACGTACCATGGCGTTCAGGTTGGCCGCCGCCGGGACCGAACCCTGCCCGCCGGAGAGGAACACGACACCCGGCACAGCAGCCGGGACAGTCCGCTTCAGCGTCCGCAGGGTGGCCTCGGCGACTTCTGCGTTGCTCGCCTGCCGGGGAGCGTCCTTACCCGGCAAGACCATATTGGGCTTCAACAATGTGCCTTCAAGGTAAACGTTGGCTTTTTTCAATTCGCGGAACGTTGTACTCAGCATCTCAGTGCTGACTTCTTCACAGCGCTCGATCGAATGGTCACCGATAATCAACACGTCGGGCTCGACGATGGGTACAATGTCTGCCGCCTGGCAACAGGCTGCGTAACGAGCCAGGGCATGCGCATTGGCCCGCATGCAAAACTGCGAGGGTATATTTTCGCCAATGGCAATGACTGCCCGCCATTTCGCGAAGCGGGCGCCCAGGCCGCGGTATTCGGCCAGGCGAGCACTCAAACCGTCCAGTCCTTCCGTGATCTTTTCACCCGGGAATCCCGGTAAATCCACGAAACCGCCGTCCACTTTGATGCCGGGGATGATGCCCTTCTTGACCAGATATTCGGGGAAGGGGCTTCCATCATGGGCCGTCTGGCGGATCGATTCATCAAACAGGATGACACCGCTAATATATTCTTCCAGGCCAGGGGTTGTAAACATCATATCACGGTATAGCCGGCGATTTTCGGGGATGTGCTCGACGTGATACCGTGCAAAGCGTCTTTCGGTACTGCGTAAACTTTCATCTGCTGCCAGGATCCCTTTGCCCTTGACGACCAGGGATCGAGCAGTTCGCTCTAGTTCTGACTTGTTCATCGTTGTTAGCCTCCTTAAGAGATATCGGACCACATAACGCACGCTTACATGCGGTGCCTTCTATCCGACTCGTTCAGAATGCTACATTTAAGAACAATCTACTCAATAATTGACTGAGTTGTACATAGAGGTCTATAACCATCAATACTTTATCACAGCGCAGCGGGTTTGTCAATCGGACAAATGTGTCATGTGATTTTTGTTCCCAGAACAGGATAAACATCTTTTCTGTACACAGCTGCGCCCGCCGCTGAGCGTCCGCATCCACCGGTGTTACTGCTGCCTTCTCAAACAATTATAAATTTCGCCACCCGGGGGTCGATAAAAAAAGAGACCCTTTCTCAAAGGTCTCTCCAGCGTCATCTCGGGATTAAAATCGGCGGCCCCACCGCCCAACCTGGACCGCGGTGAAGCGCTCTACGGGAAACCTGGATAGGCAGTCTCCTGACGTTTTTCCATTTTACTGTCCCATCATGGCGATCAATAGGATAAGGGCCAGGAGCATACATCCAACGGCGATGGCGACGGCGCAGCCTATAATCAGGGTAGATTGATCTTTTTTCGCCTGGCCAGGCGTCTGCGTTGGGTTTCCTACAACGACTTCAATATTTAGGCCCAGGGTTGGCTTCTCCCTGGTCCCGCCGGTGACTTCGAGAATGTGGGCGAGGACCGGTATCCCATCGAGTAGGCACCTGGACACTTCACTGTTGGCCTCTTGGGTAATATATCCAATCTGATAAGTGCCCTCGGCGGTGGAAATATAGATACCGGTCGCATTTTGCTCAGCCGGATTCTCCACCTCAGGGCGTAGTAGCAGTCGTTGGCCTGGCCGGGCGTAACGGCGAATGAGTGCCTGCCGTGAGCTGCCATCTGCATTGTCGAACGTAACGCCAGCAACCCGAGAATAAAATCGCTTGGCTTCCATGGAATCCCCTCTTTGTTCACCCTTTTATCCCCCTGCAATGGGGTTGAATCGATGAGAACCCCTATCCAGATGATTAAAACAGTTCACTTTAACGACTGCGTCGAATCAAAAATGATT
>JAAZNB010000458.1 GCA_012798515.1 Chloroflexota bacterium | reverse complement strand
CAACGCCGAGCTGGTCACCCCTACCGGGGCGGCTTTGCTGACGGCGCTGGCGGATGGCTTCGGCGGGTTTCCCCCCATGCAGCTGAAGAAGGTCGGCGTGGGCGCCGGTTACCACCAGCTGGACTTTCCCAACATCTTGCGCGTGTGGATTGGGGAAACGCAATGAGGCCGGCCATGCCTGCCTATGACTACCAGCTGCTGCTCAAGCACCTTTTGCACCAGGGGGTGAGCTGGGCTCCTGAGCAGGAAATCGTCTACCGAGACCAGGTACGCTATTGTTACCGCGATTTCTACCAGCGTGTGCTGCGCCTGGGCAGCGCCTTGCGCTCCCTGGGCGTGGTGCCGGGTACCCGGGTAGGTGTATTGGAATGGGACAGCCACCGTTATCTGGAGATGTATTTCGGCATTCCCGGGATCGGGGCGGTGATGCATACGGCCAACCCGGGACTGGCCTTCGAAGATTTGCTCTACACCATTTGCCACGCCGGTGACGAGATCATCATCGCACACGCGGACTTTGCTCCGCTGGTCGAGCGGTTGCGCCCGGCCCTGCACCAGGTGCGCAAGTTTGTGCTCATTAACGATGGCCCCTTCCGGCCGGCTTACGCCTGGGTAGATGCATATTACGAAGACCTGTTGGAGGAGGCCGCGCCGCTGGCCGAGCTGCCCGATCTGGACGAGGACAGCCTGGCGACGTTGTCCTATACTACCGGCACGACCGGGCGGCCCAAAGGGGTCTACTTTACCCAGCGCCAGATTACCCTGCAAACCCTGAGCGATTGTGTGGCCCTTTCTGCGCTGGGCAGCTATGGCGGCGTCAACAAACACGATGTCTACATGCCGTTGACGCCCATGTTCCACGGTCACGCCTGGGGTATGCCCTACGTGGCGACCATGTTGGGAATCAAGCAGGTTTTCCCCGGAAAGTATGAAGTGCCCATTTTGCTGCGCCTGATCGCCCGGGAAAAGGTCACCTTCAGCCACTGCGTGCCCACCATTTTGCACAAGATCCTGGCCTCCCCGGCGGCCCAGGAGACTGATTTCAACCACTGTCGCATCATCATCGGCGGGGCGGCGCTTTCCAAGAGCCTGGCCGGGGAAGCCGCCCAGCGGGGGATCCAGGTCTACGGCGGTTATGGCCTCTCGGAGACCTGCCCGGTGTTGACCATTGCCAATCTCAAGCCCTTCATGGAGGCCTGGGAAAGCGAGGAGCAGCTGGACTGGCTGGTCAAGCCGGGGTTTACGCTGCCCCTGGTGTACCTGAAAGTAATCGACGCTTCCGGGCAGGAGGTACCCCAGGATGGCCAGGCGGTGGGTGAGGTGGTCGTGCGCACGCCGTGGTGTACGCCCTCTTATTACCAGGAAGAGGCTACCGCGGAGGAATTATGGCGAGGCGGCTGGCTGCATACCGGAGACCTGGCGGCCATCGACCAGTACGGCTACATCCGCCTGGTAGACCGGCTCAAAGACGTGATCAAGAGCGGTGGGGAATGGATCGTGTCACAGGACGTGGAGCGCCTGCTGGCCCAGCACGAAGATGTGCAGGAGGCGGCCGTGATCGGCGTGCCCGATCCGGAATGGGGGGAGCGTCCCCTGGCCATCGTGGTTCTGCGCCAGGAGGCTGTGGGCCGGCTGAACGATGCCCAGCTGAAAGAGCACCTGGGCCGGTACGTGATGCGTGGTGAGCTGGCCGCCTGGGCTGTGCCGCAGGGCTACGTGTACGTGGATGAGATTCCCAAAACGGGCGTGGGCAAGTACAACAAGCGCTTGCTGCGCAGCCGTTACGCCGGGGTGTAACCGGGGGCGGGAAGAAGGGGTATAGACCATCTCAAGGGGGAGTTCGCCGGGGGCCGGGAATGCTTGAAAGCATTCCCGGCCCCCGGCGTGTTTCCAGAAAAGCTGGTGATTCTATCAGTTTTATCTCATTTTCTTATCATAAATAACATCTATAATTTCGATAGATTTAGTGTCCATTCGAAGAAT
>JAAZNB010000457.1 GCA_012798515.1 Chloroflexota bacterium | reverse complement strand
GGGGGAACCCGGCCTTCATCGGGTATCTATCTTGATCGATCTATCGATTTGACTCCGGTTCACACGGGGGAGGGAATTGTGAAGATCAAATTGGTTACGCATATCGTTGGGCTCCTTACGCTGGGCCTGTTGCTGGCCGCCTGCATACCCGGCCCTGCGCCGGCGCAGCCGGCCGGGCCGTACTGGCCGACCGGGGATTGGCGCACCGCGGCCCCGGAAGAACAGGGGATGGACGCCCACAAGCTGGCCCAGATGCAAGCGGCCATCGAGCAAGAGGACCTGGCCCTGCACAGCCTTCTGGTCATCCGCAACGGGTACATCGTCAGCGAGACGTACTACGGGAAGTACACGGCCAACGACCGGCACGATCTGTATTCCTGCACCAAGAGCTTCGTCTCCACCCTGGTGGGCATTGCCATCGACCAGGGGTTGATCGATGGCACCGGGCAGCGCATGCTGGCGTATTTCTCCGGGCACTCGTTTGCGAACGTGGATGCGCGCAAGGAGGCCATGACCCTGGCGGATGTGCTCAGCATGCAGACCGGGCTGGCCTGGGAAGAAGGCGACCCGGCTTACATCTCCCTGTCGCGCAGCCCGGACTGGGTCGCATACATGCTCGACCTGCCCATGCAAGCGCCGCCGGGCAGCCAGTTCAATTATTGCTCGGGTTGCTCGCACCTGCTGTCGGCCATGGTGGGCCAGGCCTCCGAGACGGGGGCGCGTGACTTTGCCGAACGGTACCTGTTCAAGCCGCTGGGGATCCGCCAGGCGCGGTGGGACATCGACCCACATGGTAATCCCATTGGTGGCTGGGGCTTGCAGCTCACCCCGCGAGAGATGGCCAAATTGGGCTACCTGTACCTGCACCATGGCGAGTGGGATGGGCAGCAAGTGGTGCCGGCCCAATGGGTAGCCGAGGCCACCCGCCGGCACGCCGGCGACGAGGGCGAGCTGGGTTACGGTTACCAGTGGTGGACCTATCCCACCCTGGACGCCTATACGGCCTTGGGACGCGGTGGGCAGACCATCTTCGTGGTCCCGGGAGCCGACCTGGTGATCGTGACCACCGCCGATCTGGAGGATCACGACGCCATTTTCGACCTGATCGAGACCTACATCGTGCCCGCCGTGCAGACCTAGCCCGGCCGGCCGGCTGACCGGGCGGTTTCTCTTTGTTCGATCTGGGTGGAAAGCAGTTACAATTGTACATATAAAATTTATTGTGACTGCTCGGCCGGGGGAAAGCAATCCGCCCTCCCGCTGAGCAGTGACATATTATTCCGTACCCTTTTTACTGTGTGCGGCAGTTAGGAAGTGACGAACGAATGGAAGATCCCAACCAAAACGTAAATGACGATACCCCCTTGAACCCTGAAGACCAGTTACAGGTGCTCCCCGAGGCCACCCTGGCCGACTTACCCGAAAAGCTGCGCCAGGGAGCGGCCCAGGCCGGCTGGAACGAGCTGCTGCCCGTACAGGCCAAGGCTATCCCCTATCTTTTCTCCCAGCGCGACATGATGATCCAGTCGCGCACCGGCAGTGGAAAGACCGGGGCATATTTGCTGCCCTTGCTGGAAATGGTCAACCCGCTTTCCAACAAGACGCAGGCTCTCATCCTGGTGCCCACCCGGGAGCTGGCTTTGCAGGTCGCCACCGAGGCCGAGCTGCTGGGCCGGGCCACCGGGGTGCGCTCCGTGGCCGTATATGGCGGCGTAGGATACCGCGACCAGCTGGAGGCTTTCAAGGCCGGCGCACACATCATCATCGGTACGCCCGGTCGCATCCTCGATCACCTGCTGCGCCGGTCTCTGTCGCTCCACGACCTGAAGTTCCTGGTCTTCGACGAGGCCGACCGTATGCTCTCGATGGGTTTCTACCCCGACATGCGCCGGGTGAAGAGCTACCTGCCGGAGCATCCCATCAGCTCGTACATGTTTTCGGCCACTTTCCCGCCCCAGGTCATGCGCCTGACCAGCCAGTTCCTGAGGGACCCCGGTTTTATCAACCTCAGCAGTGACCACATCCACGTGACCGAGACCGAGCACGTCTACTACACCGTTCCCGGCATGGATAAAGACCGCAGCCTGGTGCGTATCATCGAGGTGGAAAACCCGCTGTCGGCCATCATCTTTTGCAATACCAAGGTGCGCGTCGAGTACGTGGCCACCGTCTTGCAGCGCTACGGTTACGACGCCGACCTGCTGACCTCCGACCTGTCGCAGGTAGCCCGCGAGAAGGTGTTGAACCGGGTGCGGAAGGGTACCCTGCGCTTTCTGGTGGCTACCGACGTGGCGGCGCGCGGCATTGACCTGCCGGAGCTCTCGCACGTCATCCAGTACGAGCCGCCCGAAGACCCGGAGGCCTACATTCACCGTTCCGGGCGCACCGGGCGGGCCGGGGCCAGTGGCACGGCCATCACGCTGGTCAACGCCGGCGAGCGCGCCGAGCTGCTGCGCATCGGCAAGCGCTTTTCCTTCGAGATCGAAGAACGCCCGCTGCCCGGCGACGACGTGGTGGAGCGGGTGGTTTCCGAACGGATCATCACCCTGCTGGAATCACGCCTGCGCTCTCGCGACCGTTTGCAGGTGGACCGTATGCAGCGTTTCTTGCCGCTGGCCCACAGCCTGAGCGAGGAAGAGGAGGATTCCGGCACCGGCTTGCTGGCCATGCTGCTGGACGATTTCTACCAGGAGACCTTCCATGCCCCGGTCGTGCC
>JAAZNB010000456.1 GCA_012798515.1 Chloroflexota bacterium | reverse complement strand
CTGGCCCTCCTGCGGATCGCCCATACGATGCAGCTGCTCCGGGCGGTGAGCCGCCAGCCAGGCGGTATAGGCTGCGACCCAGGCGTTTAGCTCGCCGGTCGAGAGCGTGTTTTGGAAGGGCAAGGTGCCCTGCAAGACCTTATGGCGGGTCACTTCTTCGAAAAAGTCCATGGGATCGGCCACGGGCAGGCCCTGGTTGAAGAGCAGCAGCTGGCGCTGCAGGCGGCCTTCCAGCAGGCCGCCGTCCACAGGCGGCTTCTCCAGCAAGGACCAGTAAGCCGCATCGGGGTGGGTCTCGATCCACTGCCGGCCATCCAGCGGCGCAACATAGAGCGTATACCCCAGCTCGTCCAGGTAGCGGTAGAGGGAAAAACCGCGCCGCATCCATTCCGGGCAGTCTGCCTCGTCGTCCGGGGTCCTGGCCACGCTGACCCCCTGCTGGAGCAGCTCCAGTTCCACCCGGCGCAGGTTGCGCCCCCGGCGGGCCGGCAGACCGGGCAGCTGGGGTTGGGCGCCGGCCTGGCTGGCCAGCCCGCAGTTAAGGCGCGAGGGGGCGTTGATGGCCACCACGGCCTGCTTCAAGCCGGCCACGTAGGCCAGGGCGTCCTCGATGGCGCCGCGGCCGATGGCCAGCAGGCGCATACTCGCGTCCAGGGCAATCGAAGTCACCGGGCGGCGCCCGGTGAGGATGTCTATGCCGACACAGATGGTCTGGGATTGGTCTGCCATGTTTGTTAACAAAGTTTAGCCTAGAAAAGGTAGAAACGCAACGGTCTATTGATGAGACGCTTTGTTCAGCCAGTTGGAGATGCCGGCTCACCCGCCCCACCTCGGGCATCCCCCCAAAGATCCCCTCGGGAACGCGAAAGTTGGCTTTCTCTTCCGGCCCGGCCCGGCCGGGGCGCCGGGTTGGTTTTCCCCGGGATAGGAAACCTGTACTTCAATTAGCAGGTCGGGCTTCCAAAGTGCCCCGCAGGGATATTATTATGCCCCGTAGGGGTATTATTATGCCCCGTAGGGGTATTATTATGCCCCGTAGGGGTATTATTATGCCCCGTAGGGGTACGCCCGACCGAACACGGCCGGCCCGGGACGCCGGCTCACCCGCCCCGCCTCAGGCATCCCCCCAGAGATCCCCTCGGGAACAGGAAAGTTGGCTTCCGTCCCAGGCATCTCCACGGAGAACCGTCCCACCCCACCCTTGCGCAACGCCCGCCGGCGAGGAAGAGCCTCTTTTTTTCAGCAGGTCGGGCTTCCACGCCCGACCGAACACGGCCAGCCCGGGACGCCGGCTCACCCGCCCCGCCTCAGGCATCCCCCCAGAGATCCCCTCGGGAACAGGAAAGTTGGCTTCCGGCCCGGGCATCTCCACGGAGAACCGTCCCACCCCACCCTTGCGCAACGCCCGCTGGCGAGGAAGAGCCTCTTTTTTTCAGCAGGTCGGGCTTCCACGCCCGACCGAACACGGCCGGCCCGAGATGCCGGCTCACCCGCCCCGTCTCAGGCATACCCCCAAAGCTCCCCTCGGGAACATGATTGTTGGCTTCCGGCCCGGACATCTCCACGAAGAACGGTCCCACCCCACCTTGCGCAACGCCCGAAGAGCCTCTTTTTTCAGCAGGTCGGGCTTCCATGCCCGACCGAACACGGCCAGCCCGAGATGCCGGCTCACCCGCCCCGCCTCAGGCATCCCCCCAGAGATCCCCTCGGGAACATGAAAATTGGCTTCCGTCCCGGGCATCTCCACGGAGAACCGTCCCACCCCACCCTTGCGCAACGCCCGCCGCAGTGGAACAACTCGCCAGCAGGAGCGGCTTTGACTAACTCCAGGAGGTGGGCTATACTTGATTTTGCCGTCACAAAACGCATCACATTCCATGACCGATCTTGAGACAAGGAGGTTGTTCTGTATGGCAGCAGAGTCCACGCCTTTTAAACTGACGTATGGAACCATGTTCAACCCACCCGAAGAACTGCACACCCGCTTCGGCAGTGCAGTGGAGCAGCTGAAAGCCAACCTGGGGCAAGAAATTGCCATGATCATCGACGGGAAAGAGCGGCTGGCCAGCGAGAAATTTGAAAACCGCTCCCCGGCCGACACCCAGGTCGTCCTGGGGGTATTCCAGAAGGGCAGCGCTCAGGACGCCCAGGACGCCATCCAGGCTGCCCGCAAAGCCTTTCCCATGTGGAGCCATACCAGCTGGCAGGACCGGGTAGCCCTGGTGCGCCGGGCCGCCGACCTGATGGACGAACGCATCTACGCCATGGGCGCCGTGGTGGCCATGGAAGTAGGCAAGAACCGCATGGAGGCGTTGGGCGACGTGGCGGAAACGGCCGACCTGTTCCGCTACGCCTGCGACCAGATGGAAGCCAACCAGGGCTACGTGGCCGAGATGGGCCGCGACCCGCTGTCCGGCTACCAGTCCACCAACCAATCCGTGCTGCGCCCCTATGGGGTGTGGCTGGTGATCAGCCCGTTCAACTTCCCCAGCGCCCTGACCGGCGGCCCATCGGCGGCAGCCCTGGTAACCGGCAACACCCTGGTGATGAAACCGGCCAGCGACACGCCCTGGACGGCGCGCCTCATCGCCGAGTGCCTGCGAGACGCCGGCGTGCCGGATGGCGTGTTCAACTACGTCACCGGGCCCGGTTCCACCCTGGGACAGGCGCTGATCGACAGCCCTGACCTGGCCGGCGTGACCTTTACCGGCTCGTTCGACGTAGGCATGCGCATCTATCGCGACTTCGCCAACGGCCGCTGGGTGCGCCCGCTGATCCTGGAACTGGGCGGCAAGAACCCCGCCATCGTGTCGCGCCACGCCGACCTGGACACCGCCGCCACCGGCATCCTCCGCTCGGCCTTTGGCCTGCAGGGGCAGAAGTGCTCGGCCTGCTCGCGGGTCTACGTCGAGGAAGCCGTCTACGACCAGCTCGTCCCGCGCCTGGTGGAGATGACCAAGAACCTGGTCATCGGCGACCCCACCGATCGCTCGGTCTACCTGGGGCCGGTAGTCAACCGCAATTCGTACCACGATTACCAGCAGTTCTGCGAGGACCTCAGCCAGAACGGCCGCTTCCTGACCGGCGGCAAGGTGCTCACCGAGGGCGATTACGCCCGCGGCTACTTCTGCGCCCCCACCCTGGTGGCCGGCCTGCCGCAGGAGCACCCCTTGTGGAAACGCGAGATGTTCGTGCCCATCACCACCCTGGCGGCGGTGAAAGACCTGGATGAGGCCATGCGCTATGCCAACGACGTAGATTACGGCCTGACGGCCGGGTTCTACGGCTCGCCGGAAGAGGCCGAATGGTTCTTCGACAAAATCGAAGCCGGGGTCACTTATGCCAACCGTCCGCAGGGCGCCACTACCGGCGCCTGGCCCGGCTTCCAGCCTTTTGGCGGCTGGAAGGGCTCCGGGGCGACCGGCAAGAACGCCGGTGGCCTGTATTATCTGCCCCTGTACATGCGCGAGCAAATCCGCACCCGGGTGCAGCGAGCCTGATCTACAACGGGGATTCCCCGTTAGACCCGGTTTTCCCTGCCAGACGGGCTGGCGCCGCGGCGGCGCCCCAGGGAAAGCCGGGTCGTTTTCATTTCTGTAAACGCGGCATGGCCTACAAGGGGTAGGCAAGGTTATAATTAACGCCGGCTCGATTACACGCGGGTTGGATGGAGGGGATACATTGGTGAAGGTTGATCTGTCCTGATGTGGTTGTTCCGGCGTATCGGTACTTTTTTTATCTTGCTTGGCGTAGGGCTGATCGGCCTGTTCATCTTTTCGGACGTGGCCGATACGCCCACCTGTAACCTGCTGTTATACGGCATCGGCGCCATCCTGGTGGGCACTTTCCTCTTGTGGACCAATCCGCCGCCCCCGCCAGACCCGACCAACCGTTTCAGGTTGTTGAAAAAACGCAAAAAAGAACGCCAGCAAGACGAGCGCCGTCCCCATTGAGCGCGGCGAACCTTACATTCTGGAGATCTTCAAAACCGTGATGGCGAAATTGTGTTCGCTTCAAGAAGCTGTTGCAGATTTTGTCCACGATGGCGACGTGCTGTATGCCGCCGGTTTCACTCACCTGATCCCGTTTGCCGCCGGGCACGAGATCATTCGCCAGGGGCGAAAAGACCTGACCCTGGCACGCGCCACCCCCGACCTGATCTATGACCAGATGGTGGCGGCCGGCTGCGCCCGTAAGGTGATCTTTTCATACATGGGCAATCCCGGGGTCGGCTCGCTGCGCATCGTGCGCTCCGAGATCGAGGCCGGGCGCCTGGAATGGGAAGAGTATTCGCATTTCGGCATGATCTCCCGCCTGCAAGCCGGAGCGGCCGGGCTGCCCTTCATGCCCATGAACCAGACCGGCGCCTCCGACCTGGAGCAGGCCAACCCGAACTACCGCCGGGTCACCGACCCCTACAGCGGGCGCCAGGTGGTGGTCGTGCCGCCCCTGCATCCCGACGTAGCCATCGTCCACGTGCAGCGGGCAGACGCCCAGGGCAACGCCCACATCTGGGGCATCATCGGGGAGCAGAAAGAGGCTGCCTTTGCCGCCCGGCGGGTCATCCTGACCGCCGAAGAGATCGTGGACGAGGAGGTCATCCGTTCGGACCCCAACCGCACCATGATCCCGGGGTTGATCGTCAGCGCCGTGTGCCACGTACCTTACGCCGCCCACCCCTCTTACACCCAGGGGTATTACGACCGCGACAACGAATTTTACCTGGGCTGGGACCAGATCAGTGAGTCGCGCCAGGCCGTGGCCGCTTACCTGGATGAATGGGTCTACGGCGTGGCAGATCGCCAGGCCTACTGGCGCAAATTGGGCCAGGATGTGCACCGGCGCCTGAGCGTGGCGGAGCACCTGAGCTACCCGGTCAATTATGGGGCTTACTAACCATGGAATACACTGCTGCTGAACTGATGACGGTCAATTCTGCCCGCCTGCTGCGGGATGGTGAAGTGGTCTTTGTGGGCGTGGGGCTGCCCAACCTGGCCTGCAACCTGGCCCGCCGCACGCACGCCCCGGACCTGTTGATGATCTACGAGGCCGGCGTGGTGGGGGCGCGGCCCAACCGCCTGCCACTCTCGATCGGCGACCCGACCCTGGTGAGCGGCGCCTCGCTGGTGTGCAACATGTACGACATATTCACCCTCTACCTGCAGCGCGGCAATGTGGACGTGGGCTTCCTGGGCGGGGCCCAGATCGACCGTTTTGGCAACATCAACGCCACCGTAATCGGCGATTACCAGCACCCCAAGGTACGCCTGCCCGGCTCGGGCGGGTCGATGGAGATCGCCGGGTGGGCCAACCGCTGTTACATCATGACCCCCCACCAGAAGCGGCGCTTCCCGGAGCGGGTCGATTTTGCCACTTCGGCCGGCTTCCTGCACGGGCGCGCCCAACGCCAGGCCCTGGGGGTGCGCGGTGGGGGTCCGCAGGCCGTGGTGACCGATCTGGGCATCATGGAACCCGACGAGGACGGCGAGCTGGTGCTGACCGCCCTACATCCCGGCGTGACGGCAGAGCAGGCCCAGGCCAACACCGGCTGGGCGCTGCGCACGGCCGCAGCGCTGCGGGTTACCGAGCCGCCCAGCCCCGAAGAGCTGCGCATCTTGCGCCAGGAGCTGGACCCGCAAAGAATTTATTTGAAGTAGCGACTCGAGCAGCCCGGGGTTGAGCCGCTGCGCATTGTAGTCGTAAGCGAGAATCATGGAAAATAAACCGATCGAAGTCCTTTCTACCGTTTCTTTCCCGGATCAATTATTGGAGATGATCCACGCCGTGTCCCCCCGGCTGCGCGTCTCGACCCAACTGGTGCGCCGGGCAGACGAGATCCCGGCCGAAGTGTGGGCGCGAACCGAAGTCCTGTACACAGAAATGGTGCTGCCCCGGCCGGGACAGGCGCCCCAGCTGCGCTGGGTCCAGTTTCACTACGCCGGCGTCGACTTCCTGATGGGCTCGCCATTACTGGAAAAACCCGACCTGATCTTTACCACCCTGAGCGGCGCGGCTGCGCCTCAGGTGGCGGAGTACGTGGTCACCATGCTGCTCAACCTGGGGCATCACCTGCCGGACCTGTTTACGTACCAGTCCCGGGCTGAATGGCCGCGCGGGCGCTGGGATAAGTTCTGCCCGCTAGAGCTGCGCGGCAGCACGGTGGGCATCGTGGGCTACGGCAGCATCGGGCGTGAGGTGGCGCGCTTGCTGCAACCTTTCGGGGTACGTCTGCTGGCCGCCAAACGCGACGTGATGCACCCGGCTGACCGCGGCTACATGGCCGAGGGCCTGGGCGACCCGGAGGGCAACCTGTTCCACCGCCTGTACCCGATCCAGGCGCTGCGCTCCATGTTCAAGGAGTGTGATTTCGTGGTCGTGGCGCTGCCCATGACCCCCGAAACCCAGGGAGTGATCGGGGAAGAAGAGCTGAAGGCGCTCAAGCCCAGCGCCTACGTGGTAGATGTGGGCCGCGGGGGCATCATCAGCCAGCCGGCGCTGCGGGCCGCACTGCAAGAGCAGCGCATCGCCGGGGCAGCCCTGGACGTATTCACCGAGGAGCCCCTGCCGGCGTCCAGCCCGCTGTGGAAGCTGCCCAACGTGGTGATTACACCCCACATTTCCGGGTTCAGCGGACAATACAAAGAACGGGCTGTGGACATGTTTGTCCGCAACCTGGAACTTTACATCGCAGGATCGCCGCTGTTGAACCAGTTCGATCCGCAGCGAAATTATTGAACAGGATGAGCAGTCAAGATGAGTCGTGGTGATTTACAGGATACCGGTCGCCGGTTTGATTACGTGATCTTTGACCTGGGAAGCACGTTGATCTATTTCGAAGGGGAATGGCCGGACGTGTTTTCACGTTCGAACCAGGTATTGCTCAAAGCCGTGCAGACTGCCGGCTTTCAGGTGGACGCAGACCGTTTTGCCGCCGATTTCGAAGAACGCAGCAGCGAGTATCGCGCCATACGGGATACGGAACACATCGAAAACTCCATGGACCAGATCCTGCGCACTCTGCTGGCCGAATATGGCTACCCGGATCTGCCCGCCGGCCAGGTGGAGGCCTTGCTGGATGAAATGTACGCCGTCTCTCAGGTGCACTGGCGCCTGGAAGAGGACGCTCACGCTACCCTGGAGACGCTGCGCCGTGGAGGTTACCACCTGGGGCTGATCTCCAACGCCGCCTACGAAAAGGATGTGCACGTATTGATCGACCAGGCCGGCCTGCGGCCTTTCTTCGACGCCATCCTGGTCTCGGCCGGGGTGGGCGTGCGCAAGCCACACCCGCTCATCTTCCACAAGATGCTGGAATATTGGGACGCCCGGCCGGAACAGGCCGTCATGGTGGGAGATACATTGACCGCCGACGTCCTCGGGGCGCAGCAGCTGGGCATGGGCAGCGTTTGGATCACCCGGCGCATCGAAACGCGCTATTCCCAGGCCGGCGCCGAAAAGGTCCTCCCGGACGCTACCATCCGGACCCTGAGCGAACTGCCCGAAGTGCTGCGCAACTGGGGCCAGGCGGCCGGCGCGGCGTGAACATGCCCCTTTCCAACCATCTATGAATCCAGTCGAACTCACTCCCTCCGCCGCCGAGGCCGCGCCCGAGAGCCTGGCGGCGATCCAACCGGGCCGCGCCAGGCTGGTGTATGCCTACCTGGCGCTGGTGGCCGGCATCGGCGCATTGAGCTTTTCGGCCTTGTTCGTGCGCTGGTCCCAGGCGCCCGGCACGGTGACGTCCTTCTACCGCATGGTGGTGGCCGTCGTGGTG
>JAAZNB010000455.1 GCA_012798515.1 Chloroflexota bacterium | reverse complement strand
CTGGTCGAAGGGGTGATCAGCGACGCAGCCGCCCGCGTGCGGGCCAGGATGGAAGCGGAACCGGGCTGGTTCGACGTGTCCACCTTCAAAGAGCCTTACCGGCTGGAGGGCAAGAAGATCATGGGGTACGAGATCGCCGAGGCCTTCGGCTGGAAGCTGCCGGACGTGATTGTGTATCCCACCGGCGGCGGTACGGGCCTGGTGGGCATCTGGAAGGCCTTTCAAGAACTGCGCGAGCTGGGCTGGCTGGAGACCCAGCATCTGCCGCGTATGGTGGTGGTCCAGGCTGCCGGCTGTGCGCCGGTGGTGCAGGCCTGGGAATCGGGCGCCGAGCAGTGTGATGTGTGGCAAGGGGCGCACACCCTGGCTTCCGGCCTGCGGGTGCCCAAAAGTTTCGCCGACCGCATGATCTTGCAGACTCTGCAGCACAGCGAGGGTACGGCAGTGGCCGTACCGGACGAGTTGATCTTACAGGCGCAGGGCCGCCTGGCGGCGTTGGAGGGTATCTTCGCCGCTCCGGAAGGCGCGGCCACCCTGGCCGGGCTGGTCGAACTGTTGGACCGGGGCTGGATCCGGCCGCAGGAGCAGGTATTGGTCCTGAACACAGCCGCCGGGTTGAAATATATCCAGCACAATTAAACAAGTGCACCCGGCGGGCAAGTCCAGACCCGGCCGGGTGCAGTGTTCGCTTGTGTAGTATTGACGCTCACGTTCTACCAGTCGCGGCTGGTATGCACCTCCTTTGGGTTGATCTTTATGGCTCAACAATTTTCAATAACAGGGCGGGAAGCGCTTTCTGGCACCGCCCGGGTCAGCATAGCCAATCCTTCGGCTCGAAAAACGGTCTCTGGCTGCTGGTAACGGTAAACCAACTTGATCAACCAATATCGAAAGAACCGTCTCCCCTCGAAACGCCGGCAAGCGCCCGGAAACGTGGCTTCTCGAGGCGAATCAAAGCTCTTTTATGGCCAGTGGCTAACCCATTCATTGATTCGAACGTGTCATACAGGTCCACTTGATTAGCTGTTCTGTGCATGTTCGTCATTGCAAATCTCTTATCGCCTTACTCCTTTCTCTTGCCAGGATCGATGGGGAGTGCGATATCGGTTAAGATGATTAAATCAGTTTTGGTAAGCTACTCCAATGCGGGAAAAGTCCTATCGGCCGGTAGGGATTTCCCCCCTCCCGACTGCATGGGAACTGTAAATTGGTATCGGATTGCCGGTGCTATAATCGCAATTGCAGGTAAATATGACCGACCGCCCCGAGCTTGAACAGAACGGTGGTCACGAACCGCCCAAAGAGTACGAAGCCCAGACGCAGGTGGGGGGGATTCACGTGCGTGTGCACATCACCGCGCCGCAGGGGACCCGATTACGAGTCAGTATCCAATCCCTGGACCCGCTCCCGCCAGGATCGCCCCCGGTCGACCTGTTTGTGATAGCCGATCCGGTGGACGGCGCCCTGGGCGGCTCTCTCGACCAGGATGAGACCCCGGAGGAAATCTCGGTGGGGCTATCCCCGGTGGTTGAGATGACAGCCGCGCCGGCCGGCCGGCAACCGGCCGCCGGAGCCGGGGAGCCTGCCCTGGAGGCGCCGGACGGCGCAGCGGAGCTGGACGGATCGCTGTTGGCGGGGGGGCTGGCCTGGCTCCGGGAACGGCTTCCCGGGCTGTGGCGACGGGGCCTGGCCGCACTGTCCGGAGTGCGCACCCTGGAGGGCGCCTTGCTGGCCACCAGCCTGGCGGCTTACGCCCTGACCCGCCTGATCGGCCTGGCTGACTTTCCCATTTACTTCTTCACCGACGAAGCCGTGCAAACCGTGTTGGCTTCGGACCTGCTGCGCGACGGCTGGCACGGCGGCGACGGATTGCTGCTGCCCACCTATTTCCTCAATACCTACCAGTACAACCTGAGCACTTCGGTGTATCTACAGGTGCTGCCGCTGGTCCTGTTTGGCCGCTCGGTGTTCGTGACACGCGGCATCTGTGTGCTGGTCAGTCTGTTGGCAGCGGTGTGGGTGGGGCTGACGCTCAAAAAGGTATTCCATAGCCCGTATGCCTGGCTGGCCGTCCTGGTGCTTTCGATCACCCCGGCCTGGTTCTTACACTCGCGCACGGCTTTCGAAACCAGCCTGGCGACGACTTTCTTTGCCGGGTTCATCTATTTCTACCTGCGCTACCGCACGGAGGCGCCGCGCTACCTGACCGGAGCAGTGGTGTGCGGGACGTTGATGTTCTACAGCTACGCCGCGGCGCGTATGGTGATCGGGCTGCTGGCGGTGATGTTGTTATTGGTGGACCTGCCTTATCACTGGCGGCACCGCTCCCTGGTTCTGAAGCATTTCGTGGCCGTGTTACTGCTGGCCCTCCCGCTGTTGCGCTTCCAACTGGCCCATCCGGAAGAAAATATGCGCCACCTGGAAATCCTGAATTCTTACTGGATCCAGGACATCTCTGTGTTACAGAAGGTAGAGCGCTACCTGGAAGAATTGCTCAAAGGGCTTTCGCCGGCTTACTGGTACCTTCCCAACCAGGCCGACCTGGCGCGCCACGTTATGCAGGGCTACGGCCATCTGCTGGTCTACAGTTTGCCGTTCGGGTTGGGCGGTCTGCTCCTGGCGCTGTACCGTGTACGCCAGCCGGCATACCGTACCCTGCTGTTGGCCCTCCTGGCCGCGCCCAGTGGAGCAGCCCTGGTCGGGCTGGGCATCACCCGGGCGCTGGCCATGGTCATCCCGGCTGCGCTGATCACGGCCCTGGCGCTGTCATTTTTGCTAGAAAAAATTCGCGATCGTTGGCCCGGGCGGCAGGTTTGGCTCAACCTGGGTGTGGGCGCCCTACTGGTGGGCTTCAATTTCTGGATGCTGTACGACGCCCTGGAAAATGGCCCCTTGTGGTCGGACGATTACACCCTGACGGGGATGCAGTATGGGGCGCGCCAGCTGTTCGGCACGGTGGGAGATTACGTCCGGGAGCACCCGGGCGTGGATTTGACCGTCTCGACCACCTGGGCCAACGGTACGGACACGGTGGCGCGCTTCTTCTATTACGACTATATGCCTTTCCGGCTGGGCAATATCGAAGGTTATTTGAACGAGCACCTGCCCTTGAGCGCACACAAGATGTTTGTCATGACGCCCGAGGAGTTCAAAATGACCCTGGAGAGCGGCAAGTTCAAACCACCCTACATCGACAAGATCCTGCCTTACCCGGATGGCCGGCCAGGTTTCTATTTCGTGCAGGTACAATATGTGGATAACATCGACCAGGTCCTGGCGGCCGAGTCGGCCGAACGCAACGCCTTGCAGGTAGGCAGCATCGATTTGTACGACACCTCCGTGCCGGTGCGCTATTCGCGCCTGGACATGGGTGAGATCACCAATTTGTTCGATGGGGACATATTCAGCATGGTGCGCACTGCCGGGGCAAACCCGCTGCGCGTGCAGCTCGACCTGCCCCGGCCGGAGAAGGTTAAAGCAGTTGAGCTCAAGATCGGCGGTGCGCCTACTGACCTGCTCGTGGAAGCCCTGGGCCAGGATGGCTTGCTGCTGGCCTCACAAAGCGGGAAGTATAAATCCGCACCCAACCCACATACGGTGCGCCTGGAATTCCCTCAGGCGGTGGAGGCCAGTTATTTCAACCTGGTGATCCACAACACGGAAGATCAGGAGCCGGCTCACGTGCACATCTGGGAGATCACTTTTCTGGAAAAATGAAGCCGAGCAACTCCACTTCCGTTCCACGCCGCTCGATCGAGCTCAAGCTGTTAGCCCTGGGTCTGTTGGTCCCGGGTATTTTCGGCTGGCTGCGCTGCCAGCAGGCGATCGGGCAATGGGACTGGCTGGCGCGCCTGGCTGTGCGCCCCGGGCCGTTGTACCTGGCTTTGAGCGGCGCCGTATGGGGCGCGTTGGGGGTAGGGGCTGCACTATGGTTGTGGTGGGGAGGGCGCGGCGCAGCGTGGGGGGTGCGCGCCGCGGCCGGCTTGTTGGCATTGAGCTACTGGGTGGACCGGGTGGCTTTTTACCGTTCCAGCAGCGCTCAGGTCAGCCTGCCATTTTCTATGGGTTTTACGGTAGTGAGCCTGTTGGCCGTGCTGCTGGTGACCGGGCTGCCGCGCCAGCAGCGGTTTTTTCACTACCGCCTGGGGTGGGCGGCGGCCGGAAAGGTGAGCGATGAAGAACAGCGATCAGGAGATCGAAGTTAAGTTTCATGTGCGCGATTTGGCCGTCCTGGAACGCCGCTTGAAGGACAGCGGAGCGCTCCTGGAGCACCCGCGCGTGTTCGAACGCAATGACCGTTACGACACGCCGGCGGGCGACCTGAGCCGCGCCCGGCGGGTGCTACGCCTGCGCCAGGACGCCGCGGCGCATTTTACCTATAAAGATCCGGCGCTACCTGGCCAGACGGTCAGCCAGCGCCGGGAGATCGAGCTGGAGATCGACGATTTCGAGACCGGCGGGCGCTTCCTGGAGGCGTTGGGTTACCAGATCAGCGTACGTTACGAGAAATATCGCACCACCTACCGCCTGGAGGCGGTGTTGGTGGTATTGGACGAGATGCCATTCGGCTCATTTATCGAGATCGAGGGCCCCGGGGCGTCCCAGATCCAGGCAGCGGCAGCGCGCCTGGGCCTGGATTGGGAGGCGCGCTGCACCGACAGCTATCTGGCGATCTTTGAGCGTTTGAAACAACATTACGGCCTGTCTGTGCACGACCTGACCTTCGACAATTTGCGAGGGGCGCATTACGACCTGGGGCCCATTGGCCTGCGCCCTGCCGGCGTGTAAGTGACGGCGTCAGGCGTCGTTCTTCAACAGATAGGGCTCGGCCAGGAAGAGCGAGGCCAGGGTCTTCGAATCGCGGATCTCGCCGGCGTGCGCCATGCGGTAAGCTTCCCGGATGGGGATTTTGACCAGGTCGAGGAACTCGTCCTCGTCGGCGTCCAGGGGAGAGTTGGAGAGGCCGGTGGCCAGGTAGGTGTGCATAAATTCCGTCGAATACCCGGGCGCCAGGTAATACTGGCCCAGCTCGCGTAGCTCGGCGGCGGCCATGCCGGTCTCCTCACGGATCTCGCGCCCGGCGGCGTACAGAGGATCCTCGTTGTCTTCCAGGGTGCCGGCAGGCAGCTCCAGCAGGTCCTCTCCGGCCGGCAGGCGATACTGGCGCACGAACAGGATCATGCCCTGTTCGTCGACGGGGATGATGGTGACGGCGCCATGGTGGGAGACGATTTCGTAGCTGGCCTGTTTCTGGTTGGGAAGGGTGACCTGCACACGCTCGACGGTAAACACGCGTCCCTGAAAGATCGATTGGCGATTGACAATTTCGAAGCTCATACTTTGATCCTTATTACCGGGTTGGTCTTTCACGCCGGCCCGGGGGAGCGCCGGGATGTTACATTCCCCGGGCGCCAAAGTGGACTGATTCCCGCGCAGGCGTGGTTCTATTGTATCCAAGATCCATTTGAAAAGAAAAGGAGATGCTTGCTCCGGCGGCCGGGGCGATGGGCAAAGATGGTTTAAAACAACTCCCCCGGCCTGGTGCCAGGGGAGTGATCGACTCGCTTGATTTTAGTTTGATGTCTTACCGGGCCGTCATGGAATCTGGAGCGTGGCGCCTGCGGTGAGGGTGTAGGGGCTCTCCAACCCGTTGGCGGCGATGATCGTGTTGGGGTCGACGTCGCCAAAGGCGCAGGCCACCTTATAGATGGTGTCACCCGATTTGACCGTGTAGGTAGTCGGGTGGCTCATCAACGAACGGCTGCCCGCGTTCCACCCGCCCGCGTCCGGGATGCGTACCGTGGTGCCGGGAGTAACGATGGTGTTGACCCCCCAACCGTTGGCGTTCAACAGGGCCACGGGGTCGATGTTGAAGCGGCGGGCAATGCAGTAGGGGAACTCGCCATCTTGGAGGACGTACGTCGAGGGATGTCCCGGCGTGGGGGAGGCGTAGGTGATGGCCGTCGGTTCGGCGGTGGGGGGTTCGGACGTGGCCACGACCTCGGGCGCTCCGCCCCCGACTTCATTGGTGCCTTCGCCGGCCGCCCCAGGTGTTGTCTGCGCAATGGCGGTTTGCGTCATAATCTGCTTTAGAACATCTTCTTGGGTGACCACGGGGAAGGGGAATTCTTCTGTCCCGGCCGGAGTGCTCACCGGCGCCTGGGATGCCGGGCGCTGGCAGGCGGAAAGAATGACCACAAGCATCATAGCAACCCATAAAATCGAATAATGACGCAGTTGTTTCATGATGAGTCTCCCTCTAGCGGTCTTGCTGTCGCGATCCTGTGCCGGCAGCAGGCGTATAGGCGTATAGCCGATAGTTATCTTGCAAACATAGTAGCATAACCGTATTTATGCGTCAAGCGATGCAATATTCGCGCCAGCTTACAGGTTTCTTTCAGGCCGAAAATGGCCAAAATTGCGCCTCAACAGGCTCACGCCGGGCCGGTGGGCGCCTGGTTTTTTCCGGAAAGGCCGTGGTACACTAGAAACCAGGCATCGTCTTTTCAAGACGCTCCACAATTCGCTTCCGGACCGGCGGGGACGCGCCGCACGGAATGCAAGGACCCGGTTTATGGATGGCTTAGACGCAATTGGTAAATGGTTAATCATCGCCGGTCTGGTCCTGGCCGTGACCGGCGGGATCGTATGGCTGCTTGGCCGGTTGCCCGGGTTGACCCAACTGCCGGGGACGCTGCGCATCGAGGGCCAGGGAGTGACCTGTGTCTTCCCGATCCTGGCTTCGATCGTATTGAGCATCGTGCTGACGGTGATTTTGAACCTGGTCGCCCGTCTGCTCAACCGTTGAACTGGATAGGGGTGCGCACGATGCCGGCCCCGTACAGGGTGCTGTGCAGGATGAAGCTCTCCACCTCGATGCCGTGGCTGTTGAGTGTGGACTGCATGGCCTGGGCGATTTCTGCCTGGTTGCCCCGGGCGAAGGCGATCAGGCCCGGACCGGCGCCCGAGAGCGTCGCCGCACAGGCTCCGGCCTTGCGGGCGGCCTGCAAGGCGGCGGCCCCGCCGGGGATCAGCTTGAGCCGGTAGGGCAGGTGCAGGCGGTCTTCCATCAACTCGTCCAGGTGATCCAGGTCCCCTGAGCGGATGGCCTCGATTACCAGAGCCGTGCGCCCGATGTTGAACACGGCATCCTGAAAAGGCAGCGTGGCCGGCAGGGCCGAGCGGGCGGCGTGGGTGGGTAGATCCATCTTGGGCACGACGACCACGATATCCAGGCTGGGAATAATGTAGCGCTGTACGTGCCAGCCTTTTTCGAGGTGGGCGGCCAGGATCAGGCCGCCATATAAAGCCGCGGCGGCGTTGTCGGCGTGGCCTTCGATCTCGGCGGCGATGTTAAGGATGTCTTCATCGGGGAGGGGGGCCTCCAGCATGGCGTTGGCGGCCAACAGCCCGGAGAGCACAGCCGCGGCGCTGGAGCCCAGGCCGGAACCGGGGGGAATGTGGTTGTCGCATTGCACCAGCAGCCCGTCTGGCGGCGTTTCGCCCCTGAGATTGAACAGGTGCATGGCCGATTGGATGGCCAGGTTGCGGCTGTCGCGGGGGATTTCCAGGGCGCCTGCCCCGCGGATCTCGACCTGGATACCCCGCTCGGTACGGGTCCAGGTGCTTTCATTCCACAAATCGAGCGCCATGGCCAGGCAGTCAAAGCCGGGGCCGAGGTTGGCGCTGGTGGCCGGAACGCGGATGGTGATCGTCTCTTCCATAGCGATGGTTATTTACCCGCCAGGACGGCTTCCAGAACGTCCACTTTAGCAGGCAGGACGCGCGGCGCAGCCATACTGCGGGTGATAATATCGGGATCTTTCAGCCCGTGCCCGGTGCAAACGGCCACGATGCGCTGCCCGGGGGTGATCTTGAAGGTCCCCTGCTGGAGCTCGTGGGCCAGTCCGGCCAGGCCGGCGGCCGAGGCCGGTTCGACCCACACGCCGTGGGCGGCCAGGCGCTTCTGCATAGCCAGGATCTGCTCGTCACTCACGGCGATGATGCGCCCGTGGGACTCCTCAGCGGCTTGCAAGGCCTGTTCGCCGCGCGCCGGGCGGCCGATGCGGATGGCGGTGGCCACCGTTTCGGGGTGGTCCACCGGGCGGCCCAGCACCAGGGGCGCCGAGCCGGCGGCCTGGACGCCCAGGATGTGGGGCAGGCCGGTGGAGCGGGTCTGTTCGTATTGGCGAAAACCCATCCAGTAGGCGGTGATGTTGCCGGCGTTACCCACCGGCAGGCATAGCCAGTCTGGCGCCTGGCCGAGGACGTCACAGATTTCGAAGGCGGCCGTCTTCTGGCCTTCCAGGCGATAGGGATTGAGTGAATTGACCAGGGCGATAGGCTGGCGCTGGCTGATCTCGACCACCATGCTGAGGGCGTCGTCGAAAGAGCCATCGATCTGGATGACCTCGGCGCCATAGGCGATGGCGCCGGCCAGTTTGCCTGCCGCTACTTTCCCCTGGGGGATGAGCACGATGGCGCGTAACCCGGCGCGAGCGGCGTAGGCCGCGGCCGAGGCGGCGGTGTTGCCCGTAGAAGCGCAGATCACGGCTTGCGACCCGCCGCCGTAGGCTTCACTGATGGCCACGGTCATACCGCGGTCTTTGAATGAGCCGGTGGGGTTCATCCCTTCGAATTTTACGTACAGTTCAAAATCGCCGCCCAATTCGTCGGCCAGACCGGGCATGGCAATCAGTGGCGTGTTGCCTTCTAAAAGCGTGACCGGTTTGGTGTGGGCGGGGATATCAAGTAAGGGACCGTAACGGTCCAGGACACCTTGGTAAGACATGGGGTAATTGCTCCGGGGGCGGGATGATGCTCGTCCGGATGATTATAACAGCCTGTCAGGAACGAGAACAGGGCTGAAAGGAGAAATGGATATAAAAACGGCGGCCAGGGCGCGCCCTGGCCGCCGGCTAGGTCAGGCCGAGGCGGGCGTCTGTTCCTCTTCACTCAGGAGGGTGAAATCGGTCGTAATGGTAGCGACCCCTTTGAGGGTGGCCGAGACGGAACAGTACTTCTCTTCCGAAAGCTGGATGGCCTGGCTGACGGCTTTTTCGGTCAGTCCCTGGCCACACAGGGCATAGTGCAGGTGGATCTTGCGGTAAGCCCACGGCGGGTCGGCGTCTTGTTCTCCGCTGGCGCTGATTTCCAGGCTGCTGATCGGCTGGCGTTTCTTCTCCAGGATGTCCACCACGTCCACGGCCGTGCAGGACGCCAGCGCTACCAGGAGCAGTTCCGAAGGTTTCATTCCCACGCCTTCAGCCGGCGTGGAGAGCACGACAGCATGCTGGGTGGAATCGATGCCGACAAATTGCTTTCCACCGATCCAGCGGACGGTTGCAGTTCCCATGAGGTAGCCTCCTTGTTTACGAACGGATTAATCGACTTTGCCAAGCAGTTGGATCAAATCATCGACCATCTGCTTGCGCTGTTGGCGGTCTTCGACGGGCGGATCGATCAGGCAGTCGGTGGCGTATTCCTGCAGGAAGGCCAGGCTGACGCCCTGGACTGCCGAACGGACCGAAGCGAGCTGCTGCATGATCTCGTGGCAGTCGCGTTCGTTCTCGATCATGTTCTCGATGCCGCGCACCTGGCCCTCGATGCGTCGCAAGCGGGCCAGGATATTCCCTTTGGCTTTCGTGTTACTCAACTGCATGGCTGAAATACTCCCTTGAACCAGGTGATGGGCTGGCACGCAGCCCAGTCGAGATCAGCTTCAGGTAAAACGCCCATTTGTGGAACAGCTCTCAGCCGGGGTGCTCGAACGGCCGGCCTGATTCAGGCCGTCGACCTCGCTCAACTGCGGTTGGATGGCCGTGCTATGGCAGTTGGGGCAGGCGGGGAGCTGGTCTGTTTCAGGATTACGCAGCAGGACCATAAAGACCTCGCTGCACCGGGTGCACTGGTAGACGTAGACAGACATAGAACATCCTGTTGGGGAAATATACTGTAGGGGAGTATAGCATACTGGGCCGCTTTGAGCAATACACAGAGATGAAAGGCGATGATTTGTGATTTGACGTCAGTTCGAGATGGTGCTTCAGGTGTATGCTCTGGGGCGATTTCACTCCTCCAGAGCATACACCTGAAGTCCTTTTCCCGCTCATCCCAAATTTACCTGAAATTAGTTAAAAATTAGTCCTTGACACAGAACGAATGTTCGTGTATATTAATAAATAGTACAAATGATCGAATAAACACTGGCGCGGTTTGATCCACGCAAACATCGCACTTTCAACTTGAATTCGGAGCATCGAGCAGCATCCGCCAGTGCAGTCCTTTAGAGAGGTGTCGAATGGCGAGACGAAGTGTTGGATTAGGTGAGCGGCATTATAAAATTATGGAGTTTCTGTCCCAGTTTCAAGAACAGAACAGGTACTCTCCTTCCATACGCGAGATCGGCGAGAGCATCGGCGTAAATTCCACTTCTCTCGTGGATTACTACTTGAAGCAGCTGGAAGACATGCATTACATCGAGCGTGATAATCACATTTCACGCAGCATTCGCATCTTGCATGCCATGCCTCAGCAGAACTCGGTGGCCGAAAAGGTCGGCCGGGCGGTCAAGCAGGCGGCCAGCGCGGTCAACGAGCTGCTCACCATCCCGGTGGCCGGCCGTATCGTGGCCAGCGCGCCCATCCCGGTGCCGCCTTCTGACCTGGCGTACTTCGACCCGGAGAGCGGCGTGGAGATCGCCCGCAGCCTGCTGCCCCCACGCGAGAAGATCAGCGAGTTGTTTGCCCTGGAGGTACAGGGCGATTCGATGATCGATGCCATGATCAACGATGGCGACATCGTCATCATGAAGCGCGCCCAGGAAGCGCAAAATGGCGAGATGGTGGCCGTGTGGTTGAACGACAACGACGAGACCACCTTGAAGTATTTCTACAAAGAGAACAACCGGGTGCGCTTGCAGCCGGCCAATCCCACCATGAATCCCATTTATGTGGACAACCCGGCCCAGGTGCGCATCATGGGTAAAGTGGTCATGGTCATCCGCCAGGTCAAGAGCATTGCCATGTAGGAACGGGGCCATCCCGCATCACCTGCCCTAAACCGAGATCAAAACAAAAAACCTCCTTGTCCCAACTGGGCAGGAGGTTTTTGTTATTGCGTAAGGGGAACTGCTTAGGCGATCTCGACGACGGCGCCGGCAGCTTCCAGCTTGGACTTGGCGTCGTTGGCGGCGTCTTTGCCCACCGCGGAGAGCACCTTGGAGCCGGCGGTTTCGGCCATGGTCTTGGCCTCGACCAGGCCCAGGTTGGTGAGCTGGCGGATGACCTTGATGGTCTCGATCTTCTTGGGGCCGGGGTCCTTGAGGACGACGTCGAATTCAGTCTTCTCTTCCACGGGCTCGGCAGCAGCGGCGGGAGCGCCGGCGGCGGCAACGGCGACCGGAGCGGCAGCGGAGACGCCCCATTTTTCCTCGAGCTGCTTCACGAGGTCAGCAGCTTCCAAAACAGTCAGTTGACTCAGTTCATCGACTAAGTGAGCGATATCAGCCATTTCAAAACTCCTTCAAATAACGTCAAAAGTTGGATCTAGATGAATTCGGATTGCGACTAAGCTACCGGAACAGCTTCTTTTTCTGAGTTGGCCTTGATCACGGCGGCAATGCTGCGAGCAGGCTCGGCCAGGGTACGTACCAGCTGGCTGGCAGGGGCGTTGATGACGCCCAGGATGCGGGCACGCATTACCGGCAGCGGCGGCAAATCGGCCAGAGCTTTCACATCACCGGGTTTGATTTCACGGCCATCCATGAAACCACCCTTGATCTGGAAGATTTCCGATTTGTTGGACGCTTCACTAAAGACCTTGGCCAGGGCGGGGGCTTCGTTGAATGCGAAGCCGATCAGCGTGGTCTCGGTGAAGGTTTTGCCATACTGGATTCCCAGGTCTTTGAGGGCAAGCTCAAGCAGCGTGTTCTTTACGACGTGTGCTTCGCCACCTACTTCGCGGACGCGAGCGCGCAATCCGTCGATGTCCTTCATCGCCATGTGGTTATATTGCAGGATAAATGCGGCCTGACTGTCTTGCAACCACTGTTTGTACTGGGCAACCATTTCGGTTTTCTTCTTCTTGGTAAATGCCAAAGGAATTCACCTCCTTCCTTTCAAAGGATGACAAAATAAAAAGTCTTTGCCTGTAACGACCGGGCAAAGACTTTCCATCCCCGCGCATAGCGGGTGTACTTGACTGGATGGATCATCTTCACCTCGGCAGGATATTAAGCCGCACGTAGCGGCGCCGGCTTTCAACGGCGAAGGCGCATGTAGCGCTGGATTAGGCGGTAATTATAACTCTTTTGCTTCCATATTCTGGGCCAAGTTAACGTCAACTTTGATCGCCGGGCCCATGGTGGAGGTCAGTGTAATACGGCGGATGTAAGAGCCTTTGGCCGCAGCTGGTTTGGCCTTGCGGATGGCATCCATCAAGGCAGCCAGGTTTTCGTTGAGCTTTTTGTGTTCGAAGGATACTTTTCCGATCGGCACGTGCAGGTTGGCGGTCTTGTCCAGGCGGAACTCGACACGACCCGCCTTGGCCTCATTGATCACCCGCGGCAGGTCTTCGGCTGCGACCACCGTGCCGGCTTTCGGGTTAGGCATCAAACCGCGCGGGCCCAGTACACGGCCCAGACGACCGGCCTTGCCCATCATGTCCGGGGTAGCGATGGCGACGTCGAAATCGGTCCAGCCACCCTGGATACGGGTGATCCATTCGTCGCTGTCGGCCACGTAGTCAGCGCCGCCTTCTTGCGCACGGTTGGCAGCTTCGCCCTGGGCGAAGACCAGGACGCGCACGGTCTTTCCCAGGCCGTGGGGCAGGACAACGACGTCACGCACCTGCTGGTCAGCCTGGCGAGGGTCCAGACCCATGCGCAGGTGAACTTCAACAGTGGCATCAAACTTGGTGAAACTGGTCTCTTTGACCAGTTCCAGAGCCTTCTCGGGAGCGTACGCCTGATCCTGGCTGACCTTTTCCCGTGCGGCAGTATAATTCTTTCCGTGTTTCGGCATGCTTACTCCTTTGTGGTGCAATCGGGCCGGTTAAACGACCCTCCCACGTGGTTAATCGACAACCTGCAAGCCCATGTTGCGGGCAGTGCCTTCAATCTGGCGCATGGCGCCTTCCAAATCGACCGAGTTGAGGTCTTTCATCTTGAGCTCGGCAATCTCGCGGATCTGAGCCCGGGTGACCTTGCCGACTTTTTCGCGATTTGGCTGGCTGGAGCCCTTGGGAACACCGGCTGCGTTCTTGAGCAACACACCGGCCGGCGGGGATTTCAGGATGAAGGTGAAAGAGCCGTCGGTGAAGACGCTGATTTCCGCAGGGATGACTTCGCCGGTACGATTCGAAGTACGGGCGTTGTATTCCTTGCAGAAGGCCATGATGTTAATTCCATGGCCTGCCAGGGCAGGGCCGATGGGGGGCGCCGGATTGGCTTTCCCGGCGTTGATCTGTAAGCGTACGACTGCTTTTAACTTCTTTGCCACAGCTTTACTCCTTTGTGGTAATAGCGGGTGTTTTCGGGTTGCACCCTCCCACCAAATTCACGCCGCTGAGCGGCGGTACTCACGTTATGATTTTTCGACCTGCAAGAAGTCCAGCTCGACCGGGGTTTCACGGCCGAAGAAATTAACCATGACGCGCACTTTCGAGCGTTCGGCGTCGATCTCAGAAACCGTGCCACGGAAGTCGTTGAACGGTCCATCGATGATGCGCACACGCTCGCCCACCTTGAAGGTGACCTTGATGTGCGGCGCTTCGGCTTCCATGCGTTTCAGGATCTGGGAAACTTCTTCAGGGCGCAGGGCAGTGGGCTGGTTGCCCATGCCGACGAACCCGGTCACGCCCGGGGTGTTGCGCACCACGTACCAGGACTCTTCGGTCAAGACCATGTTTACCAGCACATAGCCGGGGAAAACGTGGCGCTCGACCACCCGGCGTTTGCCATCTTTGACCTCGATCTCTTCCTGGGTAGGGATGACGACGTCGAAGATCATGTCTTTCATCCCCATCGTTTCGATGCGCTGTTCCAGGTTGTGGCGAACTTTGTTCTCGTATCCGGAATAACAGTGGATGACGTACCAGGCGCGCTGGTCGGCGCCGACTTCACCATCCTCGCTGTTCTCCGCAGCAGGTTCACCGTCGTTCGGCTGGAGGTCGATGGGGAGTTCTGTAGACGCATCCAAAGAAGAATCCTGGGCTTCCCCATTATCGTGGGGAACCTGTTCTTCTTCGTCCTTGCGATAATCCTGCGTATCCATCATCTATACCTCAATCCGCTGAACCCCAATGACTTGCTCGAAATTAAGCATACAACAAGGTGATCAGCGTGGAAAAACCGTAGTCTAAAAGGCCCAAGAAAATACCCATAACCGCCATGACGACCAGCACAATGATGGTCAAGCGTCGAGCCTCTGGCATAGTAGGCCAGGAAACTTTGCGCAATTCACCGATGGTTTCACGCCACCATTTCTGAATCCCGTTGGTGCCCTTCTTCTCTTTGCGTTCGGCCTTTTCTGCCACGTTTATGCTCCTTATCCTTACGGCTAAAACGCCGCCTCTAAGGACGGCGTTGCCCTTTCTAAAAGGCAGGCCAGGCAGGAATCGAACCCACAACCTCCTGTTTTGGAGACAGGCGCTCTGCCAGTTGAGCTACTGGCCTGTAACGGTTGCATTGAGACCGTGTTATACCACTGAGTCTACCATACAACCGGGTAAATCTTTACTTTGTTTCGCGGTGCATGGTGTGCTTGCGGCAGCGAGAGCAATATTTGCTCAGTTCCATGCGCCCCGGGTCGTTACGGCGGTTTTTCTCCGTCGTATAGTTACGTTCTTTACATTCCGTGCACGCCAGGGTAATCACCGGGCGGATATCTTTTTTCTTGGATGCCATAGTTCTTCACGCAGCCGTAAAAGGCCGTTGCTCCTTACCTAGTCCAAAATCTTGGTGATGACGCCTGCGCCCACGGTGAGGCCGCCTTCGCGAATGGCGAACTTGGAACCCTGCTCCAGGGCAACCGGGACGATCAGTTCCACTTCCATGTTCACGCTGTCACCCGGCATCACCATT
>JAAZNB010000056.1 GCA_012798515.1 Chloroflexota bacterium | reverse complement strand
CGTTCGGCCCAATCGGCCCTTTCGCTGGTCGAGTCGCCCAACCGCTTTCTTTCTACGGTGCAGATCGGCATCTCCCTGGTGGGCGTGCTCAACGGCGCCCTGGGCGGCGCTACCATCAGCGAAGCCCTGGCCGAGAGCTTGCAAGACGTGCCCTACATCGGCCCGTACAGTGGCGGCATCGCCCTGGGGCTGGTGGTGCTGGTGATCACCTATTTCTCGCTGGTGCTGGGGGAACTGATCCCCAAGCGCCTGGGACTCAACCATCCCGAGCGGGTGGCCAGCGCCCTGGCCGTGCCGATGAGCACGCTGGCCTGGCTGACCACGCCCATCGTGCGTTTCCTGAGCTTTTCCACCGACATGGGCCTGCGCCTGTTGGGCGTGCGCAAATCGGATGAGCCGGTGGTGACCGAGGAAGAGATCAAGGGCCTCATGGAGCAGGGCACGCGGGAGGGCGTCTTCGTGGCCGCCGAACAGAACATCGTGCAGAGCGTCTTCCGCCTGGCCGACCGGCGGGCCTATTCGATCATGACCCCGCGCACCGAGACGGTGTGGCTGGACCTGGACGAACCCTACGAGGAAAACCTCCACCGGGTGCTGGAAAGCCGCCACTCGCGCTTCCCGGTGGGGCAGGGCAGCCTGGACAACGTGCAGGGGGTGGTGGCCACCAAGGATTTCCTGGCGGCGGCCATGCGCGGCCCGGTGGACCTGGCCCAGGTGATGGAGAAGCCCGTGTTCTTGCCGGAGAGCATGCTGGCGCTCACGGCCCTGGAGGAATTCCGGCGCAAGGGCTTTTCCCTGGGTGTCGTCATCGATGAATACGGCGGTATCCTGGGCATCCTGACCGCCATCGACATCTTCAAGTCCATCGTGGGCGAGCTGCCCAACGCCGGCGAAGCCTACGAGCCCCTGGTGGTCAAGCGCCCGGACGGGTCGTACCTGCTGGATGGGCTGCTGCAAGTGGACGAGCTGAAAGAGATCCTGGACATCGACGAGCTGCCCGGGGAGGAGCGCGTCGGCTACCAGACCCTGGGTGGCCTGATGATGGCCCAGCTGGGCGACATCCCCGCTTCGGGCTCGAAATTCGAGTGGAACGGGCTGCTGTTCGAGGTGATGGACATGGACGGGCGGCGGGTAGACAAGGTGTTGGTCAGCCGCCAGCCGGAGAGCAGCGCCGACGTCATTTAGAAGCCATCCGAGATCTCTCTGCTGTATACAGCGTTTTTGTGCGGATCGATCTTGAGTACAGTCCCGATCGTTTAGCTGAAAGTTATGATTCCAGTCTATTTACGCATTTCTGGTTTTCTATCCTATATCGAGCCGGCCGAGCTGGATTTTAGCTCTTTTGACCTGGCCTGCATCTCCGGCGCCAACGGAGCGGGCAAGTCCTCCTTGCTGGACGCCATGACCTGGGCCCTGTTCGGCCAGGCGCGCCGCCGCGACGACGCCCTGATCAACAGCCACGCCCAGGCGGCTGAGGTGATCTTCGATTTTGCCTACGAGGACAACCTGTACCGCGTGCAGCGCAGCAAGCCGGCCGGCAAGACGGGCATATTGGAGTTTTTCATCCACGACGGAGAGGACCACTGGCGGCCGCTGACCGAGCATTCCCTGCGCGAGACGGAAAGCCGCATCCAGCAGACCCTGCGCCTGGATTACGAGACCTTCACCAATGCCTCTTTCTTCTTGCAGGGCAAGGCCGACCAGTTCGCCCAGCAGCGCCCGGGGGACCGCAAGCGCATCCTGAGCAGCGTGTTGGGCCTGGAGGTGTGGGAAAACTACCGCAATGAGGCGGCCGAGCGGCGCAAACGCCAGGAGTCTGAGCTGGCCGGCCTGAACGACCGCCTGGGCGAGATCGAATCTGAGCTGGCCGAGGAAGACACCCGCCGCGAGCGCTTGCAGGCCATGGAGAAAGACTTGAAGCAGGTCTCACGCCTGCGCGAGGAGAGCGAGGCCACCCTGGAAGGCATGCGCCGCCTGGCGGCCAGCCTGGACGAGCAGCGCCGCCTGGTGGACGTGCTGGCCGGGCAGCTGCACAGCGCCCAGGCGCGCCAGGAACAGCTCAACGAGCGCATCACGGCCCGCCGGGAAGAGCGCCAGCAGTACCAGGCGCAGCTGGACGCGGCTGCGGCGGTCGAGGCGGCCTACGCCCGCTGGCAGCAGCTGCGCGGCGAGCTGGAAGCCTGGGAGGCTTCGGCGGCCCATTTCCACCAGCACGAGGCGCGCCGCGCCGAGCCCCTGCTGGCCATCGAGAGCGAGCGCCTGAGCCTGGAACACGAGCGCCAGTCGTTGGCGGAGCAGGCCGCCCGGGCCGGGGAGCTGCAAGCCGCCCTGCCCACCACCGAGCATGAATTGGAAGCCGCTCACACCCTGCTGGCGGAGACGCAGGCCGACCTGGAGCAGCGCCCGCAGATCGAGGCCGAGATCCGTACCCTGCAGGACACGCAGGCCGGGATGCAGGCCGAGAACCGGCGCCTGAAGGCCGAGATGGACGAGCTGCGCGAGCGCATCCAGCGCCTCAAAGAGACCAGCGGGGCGGAATGCCCGCTGTGCGGCCAACCGCTGGGCAGCCAGGAGCGCCTGGACCTGATCACCCGCCTGGAGGCCGAGGGCAAAGAGAAAGGCGACCGCTACCGCCAGAACCTGGAAGATACCCGCCAGGCCAAAGAACAGCGCGCCGCCCTGGAGAAATCCCTCGAACGTTTTGGGTTGGTAGAAAGCCAGCTGCGCCAACGCCAGCGCCAGGTGGACCAGCTGGAGAACCAGGCCGGCCAGATGCGCCAGGCCCTGGAAAGCTGGCAGGCGCAGGGCGTGGACCAGCTCGAAGCGCTGCAGCGCCGGCTGAAAACGGAAGATTACGCCCACGAATGGCGCGCCCGCCTGGCCGAGACCGACGCAGCCCTCAAGCAGCTGGGCTACGACGCGGCCGCTCACGACGCGGCCCGGCGCGCCGAGCAGGAGGCCCGCCAGAGTGAGGCGCAGTACCGCCAGCTGGAAGCGGCGCGGGCGGCCCTGGGGCCCCTGGAGCGGGAAATCGCCGGGCTGGAGCAGGAGGCCGCCCAGCGGGCGGCCGAAATGAAGACCCTGGAAGACGCGTACCACACGGCCGAGGAGAAATACCGCGCCGAGGCGGCCGGCCAGCCGGACCTCAACCAGGCCGAGGCGCGCCTGTTCGATCTGCGCGAGCAAGAAAACCGACTGCGTATGCAGGTGGGCGGGGCCATCCAGGCCGTGGAGGTGCTCCAATCGCTGCGTGTGCGCCAGAAAGAGCTGGGCGCCAAACGCGAGGTGGTCAACCGCCAGATTGCGCGCCTCAAGATGGTCGAGAAGGCCTGCGGCAAGGACGGCGTGCCGGCCCTGCTCATCGAGCAGGCCTTACCCGAGATCGAGGCCCAGGCCAACGACATCCTCGACCGCCTGACGGCGGGGGGCATGTCGGTGCGCTTTGCCACGCAAAAGGACTACAAGGACAGGCACCGCGACGACAAGAAAGAGACCCTGGATATCCTCATCAGCGATTCGGCCGGCGTGCGCGAGTACGAGCTTTTTTCTGGGGGAGAGGCTTTCCGGGTGAATTTTGCCATCCGCCTGGCCCTGTCGCGGGTGCTGGCGCAGCGCGCCGGAGCCCGCCTGCAAACCCTGGTGATCGACGAGGGCTTCGGCAGCCAGGACACCGAGGGCCGCCAGCGGCTGATCGAGGCCATCAACCTGGTGCGCCCCGATTTCGCCAAAGTGCTGGTGATCACGCACCTGGAAGAACTCAAAGAAGCCTTCCCGGCGCGGATCGAGGTGGAAAAGACGCTGCATGGTTCGCACATGAAAGTGGTGGTATGAGCGTGAGCGACATCCCGTATCGATTGGGCTTACAGCAGCGCGTCCTGGCGCCCTACCGGGCGCCGTTCTTCGACGCCCTGGCCGGAGCGTGCTCCAAGGGCCTGTCGGTGTTCGCCGGGACGGCGCGTCCCGAGGAAACCATCGGCCCGCCGGCGGCCCTGGAAACGGCGGCCTTCTACCCGGCGCACAACCTGCACCTGCTCTCGGGCCGGTTCTACCTGTGCTGGCAGTTTGGCCTGCTGCGCTGGCTGCACGACTGGCAGCCGGAGGTGTTGGTCGCCGAGGCTAACCCGCGCTACGCCCACACCCCGGCGGCGCTGGACTGGATGCAGCGCCGCGGCCGCCCGGTGATCGGTTGGGGGCTGGGGGCCCCGCCCACGGCCGCCGGCTGGCGGGATCGGTCCCGGCGGCGGTTTCTGGCCCGTTTCGACGCCATGATCACCTACAGCCAGAAGGGCGCCGAGGAATACGCCCAGGCCGGCCTGCACCCGGGGCGGATTTTCGTGGCGCCCAACGCGGTGGCGCCCCGCCCGCAGGGCGAGGCCCCGCTGCACGGGGCCGGAGAAGCCGGCCGGCCGGTGGTGCTGTTCGTGGGGCGTTTACAGCCGCGCAAGCGGGTCGATTTGCTGCTGCGCGCCTGCGCCGCCCTGCCGGCGGAGCGCCGTCCCCAGGTGTGGATCGT
>JAAZNB010000454.1 GCA_012798515.1 Chloroflexota bacterium | reverse complement strand
GCCCCCGAGCACCTGTGCCTGGCCGTGCGCGATCCCTGGCGTTGGGCCGAGCAGGTAGACGCGGCCGGCGGGATCTTCATGGGCGAGCACTCCTTCGAAGTGCTGGGTGATTACGTCGCCGGCCCCAGTCACGTGATGCCTACCGGGGGAGCGGCGCGTTACAACTCGCCGCTCAACGTGTTGGACTTCGTACACGTGGTCAGCCTGATTGCCCTGGACCCACACACCACGCGCCAGATCGCCCCGTCTGCTGCGGCGCTGGCCAAAGCCGAGGGGCTGGACGCCCATGCCTACGCGGCCGAGGTGCGCTTATGAAGGTCGCCTCTCGCTTCAACGACTTTCCGCCTTACACGCCCATCGAGCCCTTCGAGGTGCTTTCTACCCGCCTGGGGCTGCCGGTAGACCAGATTGTCAAGCTGGACGCCAACGAGAACCCCTACGGTCCCTCGCCGCGCGCCCGCCAGGCGCTGGCCGGGCTGGATTTTCCCCACATCTATCCCGACCCGGAGAGCCGCGGCCTGCGCGCCGGGTTGTCGACCTACACGGGTATCCCGGATGAGTTCCTCATGGCCTCCGCCGGAGCTGACGAACTGATCGACCTGCTGCTGCGTGTCTTCCTGGAACCTGAAGACTGCGTGCTCAGTTTTCCGCCCACCTTTGGTATGTATTCCTTCGACACGCTGCTCAACAACGGCCAGCTGGTCGAGATTCCCCGCCAGGCCGATTTCTCCATCGATCTGCCCGCCACCCTGGCGGCGATCCAACAGCGCCGGCCCAAGATCTTGTTCCTGACCGCTCCCAACAACCCGGATGGCAGTCTCCCGCCACGCCCGGTGGTGGAAACTCTGCTGGAACAGCCGTTGATGGTAGTGCTCGACGAGGCCTACGTTGAGTTTGCCGCCGGCGCCGGCCGGCTGGGTGAGCTGCTCTCCTGGGTAAAGGAAGTGCCCCGGCGGGAAAACCTGGTGGTGCTGCGCACGTTCAGCAAGTGGGCCGGGCTGGCCGGGCTGCGTGTGGGGTACGGCGCCTTCCCCGCCTGGTTGATGCCTACCTTATGGAACGCCAAGCAGCCGTACAACGTCAACGTGGCCGCCAGCGCGGCCGCCATGGCTTCCCTGGAGGACCTGGATTATCTGGCGGACAATGTCGAGCGCCTGCGCGCCGAACGCCAACGCCTGTTAGCCGGTTTGCAGGCCATCCCCTACCTGAAGCCTTTCCCCTCGCAGGCCAATTTCATCCTGTGCCAGGTGCTGGACCGCCCGGCAAACGAATTGAAACAGGCCCTGATTCAACGCGGCATCCTGGTGCGGTATTACAATAATGCATTGTTAAGCGATTACATCCGCATCAGCGTGGGCAAACCAGAACAGAGCGACGCCGTCCTGGCGGCGCTGAATGAGCTGGCCGCCGAGAGGAAGGCCGCATGAAAACCGCACTCGTCTTGTTCGACAGCTTCGACCGCCGTGATTTCAACGTGTTCTATTCGGCGTTGGTGCGCCTCAAAGAGCTCCAGCCCGCGGAAGACGTCACCTGGGATCTGTGCGGCGCCTCGGCCCGGGTCGTCGACCGCCAGGGACAGCCGGCCGTGCTGACCCGCATCCGGCCCGACCTGGGCGGTTACGACTGCGTCGTCGTGCTGGCCGGCGCCGAAATGGACAGCGCCGGCGATGCCCCGGCCGCCGCCTGGTTGCAATCTGCCCGAAAGGCGCCCATATTGGCCGGGCTGGGCGACAGCCTGGGCCAGCTGGCTGCCGCGGGTCTGTTACAAGGCAAGCAGGTGGCGTCCATACCGGCCCTGGCTTCGCTGTTGCAGCAGGCCGGCGCTGTTGACCAGGACTCGGCCCTGGTCGAGGATGGGAATTTGTTCACCGCCGCCACGGGCGCGGCGGTTGACCTGGCCCGGGCGCTGCTGGCCCGCCAGGCCGGCGAAGACCTGGCCCGCCGCGCCGTGCTGGCCGCTGCCGGCCGGGGCGAAGGCACTCAACCGCTGCCGGCGCCGGCGCGCACCGGACGCGTCTCCCGTAAGACGGCCGAGACGCAGGTTTCGGTGCGTTTACACCTGGATGGCAGCGGGCGTCACCAGATCGATACCGGGCTGCCCTTCCTCGATCACATGCTGGCCCAGGTGGCCGTCCATGGATTGTTCGACCTGGACATCCAGGCCAAGGGGGATGTGCACATCGACCCCCACCATACCATGGAAGACGTGGGGCTCAGCCTGGGACAGGCTTTTCAAGAGGCGCTCGGCGACCGGCGCGGCCTGGTGCGGGCGGCTTTCATGGAATACCCCATGGATGAAAGCCTGGCACGCGTGGCCGTAGATTTTTCCGGCCGGCCGTACGCAGTGATTTCCGTCGACTGGCATACGCCTGCGGTGGGTGGTTTGCCGGTCTCTTTGTTCGCCCATTTCCTGGAGAGCTTTGCCATCCAGGCGCGCTGTAACCTGCACGCCCAGGTATTCTACGGACGCGACGACCACCACCAGGCCGAAGCCATCTTCAAAGCCTTGGGGCGCGCCCTGGACGCGGCCACACGCATCGACCCGCGCCGCACCGGCGTGCCTTCCAGTAAGGGTATCTTGATCTAGGCATTTCCCCCGGGGTGCGCCAGCGTACACCGGGGAAGTAGTTCAAAGCAAAGCAGGGCATATGGAATCATACGACGCATTATTAATCGATGCCGGCACCGGCAACCTCCAATCGGTGCACAACGCACTGCTCAACCTCGGGGTCCGTATCCGTATTTCTTCGGCGGCAGAGGACCTGGAGCAGCCTAACCGCATTATCTTGCCCGGCGTAGGCGCTTTTCGCGCTTTCATGGACGGCATGCGCCAGCGCGGCCTGGTCGAGCCGGTGTGCGCCGCGGTCCGCCGCGGCGATCCCCTGCTGGGGATCTGTGTGGGGATGCAGGCCTTTTTCCAGGTGGGGGAAGAGATGGGCACCCACGCCGGCCTGGGCTTGCTGCCGGGAAAAGTGCAGCGCTTTCCGGAGTTCAAGGAGCTGAAGGTTCCCCAGACTGGCTGGAACGAGCTTCATTTCCCTTCTGCTTCTCCGTTGTTTAGTGAGCTGCCGGAGGGCGCCTACGCCTATTTCAACCATTCTTACTACTGCGTCCCGGCCGACCCATCCGACATCATCGCCACCACGGATTATGGATTGGAGTACGCCTGTGCAGTCCAGCGCAATAATCTGTTCGGGGTGCAATTCCATCCTGAAAAGAGCCAGCGCGTCGGCCAAAAGATCCTATCCAACTTCGTTCATTTATAGCCGCTCCGATTTCCACGCGGCCTGCCGCACCATCATTTGATTCTATGGGGCGTGCAGGTGTATGATTTAGGTATGGGGTAAAAGGGTGAGGCGCATCACACCAGGGCTGGGAGGCCGAAACATGATGAAAACCTGGCGACATGGGTTGCCCCTGTTGGCTGCCACTGCATTAACCATCCTGGCGGGATGCGGGTACCCGCTTTCACAACGACCACGCGAGAGTACCCCGATTATTGCCCAGGTAACCCTTCCGGTCCTGCCCTCGGCCACGCCGACCCGGCCGCCATCGCCAACGCCTACCCCAACCCGCACGCCCCGGCCGACCGCCACGCCCGCTGCGTTGCCGCCCAGCGCCACGCCGACCCTGCTTGCTCTGGAGTCGTTCCCTGCCGCGACCTGCGAGCAGATGAGCGTGCTGGAGGACGTGACCGTGCCGGATGGCAGCTTGATGGAGCCGGGCGAGATCTTTACCAAAGTATGGCTGGTCAAGAACAGCGGCGATTGCCCCTGGAACGCGCAGTTCGACCTGTACTTTCAGTCCGGCGAGCGCATGCAGGCTCCCGGAACGCTGCATCCCCTCTTCTTCCCGGCCGGCTCTTACCTGGATCAGGAGATCGGTGGCTGGCCGGCCCCCCTGGTGGAAGTTGGGCCGGGTGAAAGCGCAGAGCTGGCCCTGGTGCTGCGCGCCCCGGATGAACCCGGGGAATACCGCAGCTATTGGGTCATGACCAATGCGGCGGGCGAGCTACTCCAGGCCAACCTGTGGGCCGACATCCGGGTGGAGACCCCGGCCGAGCGTGACAAGAATGACTGGTCGGGGGAATGGCTGCTGGTGGATCCCTCCGTCACCACACCGCAGCAAACCCGGCTGGTGTTGGCGCAAAAAGACAATGAACTCTTTGGTTATTTTTTCAATTACCGGGACGAGCTGATCTTCATCAGCGGCGCGATCAACAAGGCGGGCACGTCCGTGGAAGGTGAATACGGCGCCCCGTTCCAACAGAACAGCATTCCTTTCCGCTGGGTACAGCTGAGGAATAACAACCAATTTCAGGGCATTTTTTGGATCGGCAACCGTTCTTCCGGTTTCTGGTGCGGTGGACGGAATGGATATCAACCGCCCGAGCCATGCAGCCCGGCTTCACCATAAGGAAGTGAATATGAAAGAGAATTTTATCGTATTCCCTGCTATTGATTTACGCCGCGGCCTGGTAGTGCGCCTGCGTGAAGGCGACCCGGCCCGGCAGACCGTTTATTCCCCCAGCCCGGCCGATACCGCCAGAAACTGGATCGATGCCGGGGCGGCCTGGCTGCATGTCATCAACCTGGATGGCGCTTTCGACCAACCCGACGCCGCCAATCGAAATGCACTGCAATCGATCCTCAATGGGGTGCACGATACCGGCCGCTCGGTGCAGTTCGGCGGCGGCCTGCGCAGCCTGAGGGCTGTGGGCGAGGCCTTCGAGATGGGCGTCAACCGTGTGGTGCTCAGCACGCTGGCCGTCGAGAGACCTGCGCTGATTACCGAGCTGGTGCGCCAGTATGGCAGCGAGCGCGTGGCGGTCAGCCTGGACGCCCGTGACGGGAAAGTGCAGGTCCACGGCTGGCAGAGCGCCACAACCATCCAGGCCATCGACCTGGCGCAGCAGCTGCGCGATGCCGGGCTGGCCTGGCTGGTATACACGGACATCTCCCGCGACGGGCTTCAGGTAGGGCTCAACCTGGACTCTACCCACGAGATTGCCCAGGCCACCGGCCTGAACGTGATCGCTTCCGGCGGCGTGAAAAGCCAGGCCGACATCGACGCGGCCCGCCGCATGGGCCTGGCCGGGGTTATCACCGGCCGGGCGCTGTACGAAGGCGCCTTTAATTTGAATGAACTTTTCCGGGATCAAATCAGGAAGGACGATATTTCCTAATGTTAGCCAAACGGATCATACCTTGTATGGACATCGCCGATGGGCGCATCATGAAAGGGGTGCGCTTCTTGAACTTGCGCGACGCCGGTGACCCGGTCGAACAGGCGCGCATCTACGACGCGGCCGGGGCCGACGAGCTGGTTTTTCTGGACATCTCGGCCACGCCGCG
>JAAZNB010000453.1 GCA_012798515.1 Chloroflexota bacterium | reverse complement strand
TGAATGGTCAACCCGCCAAACAGGGCCAGGGCCAGCAGGGTGAGCATCACCGTCAGCTGGGTGTTGATCGAGCGGTCCATGGTCTGTACGGTGGAATGATTGACGATGTCCAGGAAGGACAGGCGCCGGTACAGGTTCTGATTCTCGCGGATGCGGTCGAAGACCACGATAGTATCGTGGACCGAGAAACCGATCACGGTCAACAGCGCCGTCAGGAAGAGTGAGTCGATCTCCCAGTGCAGGAAATGACCCAGCAGGGCGCCCATCCCCACCACAACGGCCACGTCGTGCAGCATGGCCAGGATGGCAGCCGTGCCGTAGCGGAAGGCATGCGGCACCTTGCGGAAGGCATAGGTGATGTAAGCCAGAATGCCGAGGGCCGCCAGGGCCACCGATCCGGCCGCCCGGCCGGCGACTTCCTGACTGATGGCCGGCCCCATCGAGTCGAAGCGCGCCACGGTCACCGGCCCGCCAAAGCGGCTTTCCATTTCGGCGACGATGCTGCTCTTCAGTTCTTCGCTGATTTCCTTGGAGCGGATGATGAGGACGTCGTTCTCCGAAGATTGCACTTCGGCGCCCGGCACCCCCATATCCTGGTAAAGCTCGATCACCTGGGCGGGCTGCGGTGCGTTACCGCTGGGGAAATCCACCTCCAGCATCGACCCCCCTGTGTAGTCAATCGCCAGCGGGAGGTGCCAGATCAGCAGTGCGGCCAGCCCCGGGACGATAACCAACAGCGAGATGGCGAAGTAAAAATAGCGGTATTTGATGATATTGAGCTTTTTGGGCCCCGCCTTGCCCTCGGGCACGGCCGCCATAAACCAGCGCGGGTGCTCGGTGAACTTGAGGTTATCCAGCACCAGGTGCAGCAAGGTGCGGGTGACGAAAACGGCGGTGAACAGGCTGACGATGACGCCCAGGGCCAGGGTCAGGGCAAAGCCCTTGACCAGGCTGGCGCCAAAGGCGCTGCCAAACCAGAACAGGATGGAACAGGTGATCAGGGTCGAGATGTTCGAATCTCGGATGGAAGGCCAGGCCCGGTTCCAGCCCAGGTCGATGGCCTGCTGCAGCGGCCGGCCGGCGCGCAGTTCCTCTTTTAGACGACTGAAGATGAGGATATTGGCGTCTACGGCCACGCCGATGCTCAAGACGAAGCCGGCGATGCCCGGCAAAGTCAGCGTCACCGGGATAAGCTTGAACAGGGCAAAGGTCGTGGCCGCGTACATGATCAAGGCGACATCCGCCACCAGGCCCGGCAGGCGGTAGTAAATCCCCATGAAGACGATCACCATCAGCAAGCCGATGACGCCGGCCAGGACGCTCTTATTGACCGAATCCTGGCCCAGGGTTGCCCCAACCGCCCGGCTTTCCACTACCTTGAAGGCCACCGGCAGTGAGCCGTAACGCAGCTGGACGGCCAGGGCATTGGCGGTGTCGTAAGTGAAGTTGCCGTCGATCATCCCGCTGCCCTTGGTGATGGCCGATTTGATCACCGGCGCAGAGATGACCGTATTATCCAGGACGATGCCCAGGTATTCGCCGGTGTGCGTGGAGGTGTAATCGGCAAAGATCTGCGCTTCATCCGAATTGAGCGTAAAGGAAACGTAGGGCTGTCCCAACGAATTCGTGGATACACTCACCGCGCTCAAACCGGCGCCGGTAAACAACGGCTGGTAGACGGTCTCCGCCTCGGGCGTGGCCGTCCCCTGTGTGGCGGCCTCCGTGGGGGTCGCGGCCGGCGTCGTGGTGGCTTTCGGGTCAGCCGGGTTGGCATAATCGATTTTGATCTGGGTGCCTTCCGGTAAGGGGTTGCTCCCCATGGGCACGAAGGCCAGCTGGCCAACCTGTTTCAACACCGAAATGACCTGCTCGGTATCGGTCAGCCCGGGGAACTCACCCACCAGGCGCCGCTGGCCGGCCGTCTCGAATTCCACTTCACTGACGCCCAGCCCGTTGGCGCGGTTCTCCAGGATCTTACGAGCGTCTTCCATGGCCTGCGGGTCAACGGTCGTATCGGCAGGCACGTCGGCTTCCAGCAAGACGCGCAGGCCCCCGCGCAGGTCGAGCCCCAAGCGGGTGTCCAGGTCGCGGTCGATCCCGGCAATATGGATACCGGGGTTGTTGGGCAGGAGGATATAGATCACCGCCGCCAGAACCAGGCCAATAATGATTAGATTGCGTGTACGATTAACTTCCATGGAGTTGATTGCTATCCTCGTTTTCAGGATTTTCTGAATTGGATTCAGGGCCAGGGGAAGTCTTTTGCTCGTCCTCCCCTTTCAAACCTTCTTTAAATGCCCGGATCCCACTGCCCAGCTCCCCCGCAACCTTGGAAACCCGGCCGGGCCCGAACAACACCAACACGATAACAACGATAAGGATTAGTTCCGGCGCTCCAATTTGTTGCATCTCATTCGCCTTCACCCTTTCCAATAAACATAGATTCCAACCTGCCAGTTCAGGTGGCACACGGGGTTCAATTTACTTCACTTCTAGCCGTATGTCTTTATCCGGACCTTAAGCGAAGCTTATGAAAAGCTTAAGAGGGTGGGATGGGGGGCTGGCGTGTAGAAACCTGTAAAACGATAATAGATAACTCGCAGAGGGCATGAAAAGACCCTCTTTTACCTCGGGCTGGTTGGTTTGATAATCGTGCCCTGGCGCCGTACCGCGCCGATTTCAGACGAACGGGCAGGCCCGCTTACGCGGCCTGCCCGTTCGCTTCTTTATAGCTTAGAAGCCTTCCAATTGTGCGAAGTCAGCCACACCTTCGGCCAGGGCGGCCACACGCTGTAACAGCCCCAGGCGGTTGCTACGCACCTGCTCCTCGTCGGCCATGACCAGCACGGCCTCGAAGAAGCGGTTGATCACCGGGATGACGGGCAGGAAGGCCTGGAAGAAGTCTTCCACCGACCCGGGTTTGCGTTCCGCTGCTTCGGCGGCCTGGATGGCCTGGAACAGTTCTTTTTCGGCCGGCTCGGCAAAATAAGCAGCATCCACTTTGAAACGCCCTTTCTGGTCACGGGTAATGCGCACACAGCGGGCATAGGCCGGCAGCACCGTGTTCCAATCCGGGCGCGCCACCCAACCGGAGAGCGCCTGCACGGCGCGTTTGGCGCCGGCCGGGTTGAAGCCCTGCGCCGCCAGGACGGCGTCTACCACGTCGTAGCGGTAGCCTTCCTGCTCCAGCAGGTAGCTGCGCAGGCGCCCGGTGATAAACTCCAGGCACTCTTTTTGCGATTGGGGCGAGGCCTCCAGCGGCAGCTCGGCCGCGGCCAGCGCCAACCCCTGGCGCACGTCGAAGTCCAGGTCCCAGGCGATCAGGCTTTGCACCAGGCCCAGCGCGGCGCGGCGCTGGGCAAAGGGATCCTTGGTGCCGCTGGGCGCCATGCCGGCGGCAAACAGGCCGGCCAGGGTATCGAAACGATCGGCCAACCCCACCAGCAAACCCGGGCGGGCCTGGGGAGTCTGGTCGCCGGCGAAGCGCGGCAGGTAATGCTCGAAGATGGCCTGCGCCACCTCGGGCTTTTCCCCGGAGTGACCGGCGTAGTAACGCCCCATGCTGCCCTGCAGCGAGGTCATTTCCACCACCATGTGTGAGACCAGGTCAGCCTTGCACAAGTGGGCGGCGCGCAGGGCCGCCTCCGCCTCGAAGCCGCCGGCGCCCAGGAGCGGGTTGAGCTTTTCCACGATGCGCTCGATACGCCGGGATTTATCCAGCATCGAGCCCAACTTGAACTGGAAGGTCAGCGTGCCCAGGCGGGGCAGCAGGTCTTCCAGCTTATGCTTGAGGTCCTCATCGATGAAGAACGCTGCGTCGGCGAAACGTGCGCGGATGACCTGTTCGTTGCCATCCGCCACCACGTCCAGGTAATTGCCGTCGCCGTTGCGCACGCCCACGAAATAGGGCATCAATTTACCCGCCGCGTCCTGCACCGGGAAATAGCGCTGGTGTTTCTTCATCACCGAAATCAACACCTCAGCCGGCAGGCGCAGGTGCTGCTGGTCGAACTTGCCCAGGAAAGCCATGGGGCGTTCCACCAGGTTGTTGACCTCATCGAGCAGCCCTTCGTCCAACCTGGGCTCGGCGCCCACGGCGCGCATCTGCTCTGCCACCTGCGCGGCAATGGCCGCCCGGCGTTCCTGTGAGTCGATCAAGACACCCTGGGCCTGCATCGCCTCGAAATACGCCGCCGGGGTGGAGACCTCCACCTCTTCGGGCGAGTAGAAGCGCAGGCTGCGGGTGGTACGCCCGGCCGTCAGGCCGGCGAACTCGAAGGGGATGACCGCTTCACCCAGCAGGGCCAACAGCCAGCGCACCGGCCGCGAGAAGGCCACGTTGCTGGCGTTCCAGCGCATGGCCTTGTCGAAGCGGATCGAAGCCACCAGCTCAGCCAGTGCAGTCTGCAAGACCTCCACGGCCGGGCGCCCGGTTTCGTGCACCGTAGCCACCACGTATTGCCCGCCATCGATCTCGCGTACCTGCAAGTCCTCGACTCGCAGCCCCTTGCCGCGAGCAAACCCCTCGGCGGCCTTGGTCGGGGCGCCCATGGCGTCGTAAGCCCGGCTGGCCGGCGGCCCTTTGACCAGCGATTCCTGGTCGGGCTGGCGTGGGGATAATTC
>JAAZNB010000452.1 GCA_012798515.1 Chloroflexota bacterium | reverse complement strand
GGCTGGCGGGTGTTGTCCAGCAGGTCGCCGCAGAAAAAGTCGCCCGCAGCGGTCAGGATCCCGATGGAGCCACGCGAATGCCCGGGAATGGAAACGACCCGGGCCTCCAGGCCATACGGGGCCAGGTCGTCCCCATCCTCCAGGGAGGTGTCGGGCCGGAAGCGCTCGGCCCGGCCGAAGTGGAACAGCAGGGGGACGATGGCCCGGATTGGCCGGCTGGTGTTCTTCCGGCTGGCGTACAGGTTGCCATATTCGACCATGGGGGCGTCGGCCGCGTGCATGGCAATCCTGGCGCCGTATTTCGCCCGCAGGTAAGCGGCGTTGCCGCTGTGATCGAAATCCCCGTGGGTGAGCAGGATGGCGCGCAGATCTCCCGCGCCGCAGCCGGCCTGCAGGAGCTCCTCTTCGAGCCGCTGGCGCTGGTTGGCGTTACCGCTGTCGATCAAGACAAAACCCTCTCCGGTTCGCAGCAGGTAGCAGTTCACGCCGCCCAGGTGGAGGGGCATCGACAGGCAGATGGTATGGATTGCTGGCTGCATGATTTTCTTGCTGCGCGTCCTGCCCGGCGTATACCCGGCGGGCTACCCGGCGGCCTGGCGCGGCGCGCTACGGGCAGCGTAGTCCAGCCCGGCAGCGGCCAGGAAGACGATCCCCGGGGCGCTGAAGATCAGAAAAGCCGCCCCCTGGGGAAATTCCCCGTGCATCAGGTAGCCATACAGCCCGTAAAATGCGGCCAGGCTCAGCAGGGTGATGCTTCCGCCCCAGGTCTCTTTCCACCAGGCGAGGAGCATACCGGCGGCCACGCCGAAGGGGAAGAAGAGCAGACCGAGCCATTCCTCGGCGGTGAGTTGGGTGGGGGAGAAGCCTTCTCCGATGAAGAACAGGAGCAAGAGTGCCAGGCTGGCAACGCTCCCTATCCGGGCGACCCAGCGCAAGGCGGTGGTTATACGGTTCAATTGATGTGGCTGGTCGTTCATGAAGCACCTTTGGACGCCATCTCCTGCTCGCCGGCGCCTTGCCGGGCGGGGGTGGTTGGTGGGGATGGGCGCCTACCTCCATTATAACCAGTACCGCCGTGTTTTGGGGGTGCGGCGGTACTGGTTGGGCAGGAAAAACCGGGTTTTATGCCTTGCGGGCAAATACAAAGGGGTGCATGTCCTGATTGCTGCTCACCGGGAAGATCTTGATCTCGATGTCGGCGAAGCCAATCTGGGGCAAGGTCGCGTAGAAATATTGGAGGGGGTAAGAGCGATAGCGCATGATGGGTTTGGCCAGGTTGCGCTGGATCAGCTGTCGCCGCAGCCAGGCATCAGCATCGTCGAAGCGGTTTTCGATGGACATCAACACGTTGAAAAGCCCTTGCAGGTGCTTGTTGACCGGCCACTGGTGTACCGGCATGTGAATCATCAGGGTCCCGCCGGGGGTCAGGATGCGCTGGATCTCCCGGAAATAGGCGGAAGCGTATTGCAGCGAGTCGAAATGTTGGAAGACGTGGGTCGAGAAAACGGCCGATACACTGCGGTCCTCGCCGGGAAGCTGCGTGCCGTTGGCCAGCACGAAAGATACATTGCTGGCAGGGACGTGTTGGCGGGCAAAGGACAGCATGCCTTCGGACACGTCCACGGCAATCACCTGCTCGAAACTGTCCGCCATCTGCCTGGTCAGCCGGCCCGCGCCGCAGCCGATCTCCAGGCAGGTGTGACGCTCCAGGCCATATTTCTCCCATTGAGCCAGGAAATCTTGCCAGTCCGATTGGCCCAGGGCGTAGAATTCTTCCTCGGTCCACGGGTTGGCGCCAGATTTCTCCCT
>JAAZNB010000451.1 GCA_012798515.1 Chloroflexota bacterium | reverse complement strand
GTTCGGTGATTTCGACGGTTGGTTTTTGCCAGAAGCCGATCCACAAAAGAACCAAATATTGATATTTCTTCTGTCGACGCACTATGATGTGGACGCCTTGAAGAAGTTGTATCTAGACGACATGCAAAACACCCTCCCTGGTATGCAGATTATTCGCGAAGATGCCCTGACCAGCGCGGTTGGATCTACCTATCTGCGTTGGGAGGTCCAATATCCCATTTCCGACGGCACCACCATCCATGGGGTTTATTATTTTTATGGCACGAAAAACTGGAATTTCGTGATGGTTTTTAGTCGTCAGGAGGGACAGTATAGTGAACAAGATCCCATCGTGGATGAAACGGCCAAAACGGTGCGTTTGATCGAATAAGCACCGGTGGAATGCCAATCCCATACATTGGGTGAACGTCAGGTAGAACCCACGGTGTGAAAAATCCAACCGGGTGGGACCGATCCTCACCATTGACCCGTATTTATCCACAATATGTATAATAAAGGTGGAAAAACTCAGATAACCTTTGGCATACCAAAGGGGTTTTATTCGTGCTGGCCTGTCCGGGTAAGCCCTTGAAGCGTGCTCCAGAAGGCAGGTTGAGCGGGAAGGATTGATGATTCATGGCCGATCCAGATCAAAAAATTGAGAAAAGCGATGCCGAATGGCGCCAGATTTTGACCCCCGAGCAATATGCCGTTACCCGGCAAAAAGCAACCGAACGCCCTTTTACGGGAGAATATCTTTACAATAAGGCCGAAGGGACCTACACCTGTGTGGCGTGTGGGGCGGCGTTGTTCTCATCCAGTACCAAATTCGAATCCGGCTCAGGCTGGCCCAGTTTTTGGGACGTGGTCAGCACGGGAAGCGTAGAATTGCGCCAGGATAACAGCCACGGCATGCAGCGAATCGAGGTGGTTTGCAGCCGCTGTGGGGCTCATCTGGGGCACGTCTTCGAGGACGGGCCACGCCAGACGACCGGTTTGCGTTACTGCATCAATTCCCTTGCCCTGCACTTCGAGGAAGGCGAGGCGCCTTAGTGCGCCGGCTGACCGGGCAGGTTTTCTACCTCTGCCAGCCGCATCGCCATTCGTGCCATCATCCCTTGGTCGAATATTTCGAAACTATGGCAGCCACAACCCATTCAGACTGCCGGTGAGAGCCGGAATCCGGTAAGCCTGACAGGTATTGGGATTGATGACCAGGATGTGGTTGTCTTCAGGGACCATCCCGGACACGCTCACCCCCAACCAGTCCGGGGATGCCCATGCCAGGCCGCTTACCCCGGCGTTATCCAGTACCAGGTGCATGTCGCTCCCATCTGTGTGGACGAGATACAGGCTGCTGTTGTCTGGCCCGCGATAGGCGATCCATTTCTCGTCCGGAGAGAGCCTGGGATCGAGGGCCTTGGGTGTGCCATTCTCGATGGTGAAGCTTTCCCGGGTCTCGCCGGTTTCCAGGTCGTAGGTGTACACTTTCCAGGCGCTGCCGCCGGTAAAAGGCGCCGCGAAATACAGCCGGGCGCTGTCCGGTGACCAACCCGCCAGTAATG
>JAAZNB010000450.1 GCA_012798515.1 Chloroflexota bacterium | reverse complement strand
GCCCAAATTGTCTGAGCATGGCTTTTTTTTGCAAAATAAGGTATCCTTAACATCGTTTCAAGTCCTGCAAGTCCAGTATCTACGTGACAACCCCATCATTCTCTGAGGAGGTGGCTGTGATCAAGGAGACTCTAAAGGAAGCTGAAACTCGCATGAAAGGAGCGATTCAGTCCCTGGAGGATGATCTTTCAGGTATTCGTACCGGCCGGGCGTCCCCGGCGCTGGTGGAACGCCTGCAAGTGGAATATTACGGCGCGCCCACGCCGCTGCAGCAGCTGGCTTCGATCAGCGTGCCGGAACCGCGCCAACTGATGATCCGTCCATTCGATTCCTCGACGATCAAGGTAATCGAGAAGGCCATCCTGGCTTCTGAGCTAGGGCTGACCCCCAACAACGATGGCAAAGCCATCCGTTTGAACCTGCCGCCGCTCACCGAGGAACGCCGCCGTGACCTGGCCAAGGTGGTGCACAACCGCGCCGAAGACGGGCGGGTGGCCATTCGCAACGTGCGCCGTGACCTGGTCAAGGATCTGCGCGAGTTCGAGCACGAAAAGATGATCTCGGAAGACGACCGCAAACACGGGGAGGAAGAGCTGCAAAAGCTGACCGACCAGATGATCAAACAGATCGACGCCGTGGCGGATCGTAAACAAAAAGAAATCATGGAAGTCTGATTAACGCATGGCTCCTGAGCAAACGACCGAAGAAACGCCTACACGTATCCCCACCCACATTGCCATGATCATGGACGGCAATGGACGCTGGGCGGCCGCCCGTAACCTGCCCCGCCTGGCGGGGCACCAGGCCGGCACCGAAAACCTGCGCCGTGTGATCACCGCCTGCGTGGAGTTCGGCATCCAGTACCTGACCATCTATGCCTTCTCCACCGAGAACTGGGGACGCCCGGATGATGAAGTGCAGGGCCTGATGCACATCGTGGCCGACGTGATCGAACGCGAGCTGGACGAGCTGCATCGCCAGGGCGTCCAGCTGCGCCACATCGGCCGCCTGGAGCATCTCGACGAGGACCTGCGCAATAAGGTGCTGCACGCCGTCGAGCTGACCCGCGACAACCATCGCCTGGTGCTCAACGTGGCCTTCAATTACGGCGGCCGCGACGAGATCGTGTGCGCCGTACGCCAGTTGATGAAAGCAGGCTACCAGGCAGATGAGGTCAACGAACAAACCATCAGCCAGTACCTGTTTACCGCAGATTCGCCCGACCCAGACCTGATCATCCGCACCTCGGGCGAGATGCGCATCAGCAATTTCCTGATCTGGCAAGCGGCGTACTCCGAGTGGTACTTCACGCCGACCTACTGGCCCGATTTCGACAAAGAGGAACTGCGTAAGGCGCTGCTGGCATTTGGCTCACGGGACCGTCGTTTCGGTCGCCTGTCAAATTGTGCACAAGAAAGCCATGCTGGCTAAGCGTCTGCTGACCATCATCGTACTGCTACCGGTTCTGGTAGGCCTGATTGCCATCGGCGGTTGGGCCTACTTTCTATTAATCACCCTGGCCCTGGGCATCGCCGCCTGGGAGTACTGGAACATCTTCACCCAGGGCGGGTTCCGCCCGGCCCGCCAGGTGCTGGTCGGCGGGGTGGTGCTGCTCCTGCTGGGGCGCGCTGCCCTGGACGCCGAGATGCAGCAGATGCTGCTGGCCGGCCTGACCCTGGTAGCCATGGGCGTCAGCGTGTTCCATTACGAGCAGGGCTGGGAGCGGGCCGCCTCCGACTTCGGCGTCACCATGGGGGGCCTGGTCTACCTGGGCTGGCTGGGGGGATTTTTGATTTCTATCCGCACCCTGCCGGACGGCCTGTACTGGTTGATGCTGGTGCTCCCGGCCGTGTGGCTGGCCGATGGCGGGGCCTACCTGGGCGGCCGCCGTTTTGGCCGCCACAAGATGTCGCAGCGCGTCAGCCCCAACAAGACCTGGGAGGGCTACGCCTGGGGGGTGGCTTTCAGCACCCTGGGCTGCACCCTGCTGGCCCTGCTGTGGCAGCCGTATGCCCACACCATCCAGCCCATCCACGGCCTGCTGCTGGGCCTGGTGCTGAGCGTGGTGGCCCCCCTGGGCGACCTGGGCGAGAG